>CAYUZZ010000379.1:0-3081 GCA_964449505.1 uncultured Hyphomicrobiales bacterium
CGGGGTCTTTCAGATGAACGAGTATTTTGTCGTCCACCAAGCTAAGTACTGCATCTTTGCAATCTTTCAGGTCAAGTTCGTTTTTGTAAGCGAAATGCCAAATATCCACTGCTCCCATAGAAATAGTAAGAGCTAACCACTGTGGAATGGTAAGTGCTTCTTTTTCCATATATCTAGTTTTGGAGGATTCAACGAATAAATCTGATTCCTTGTCGGCAAGGTGCTGTGGCACAAAGTAAAAGTTATCGTTATTGCGAAGTTCGCATATAGGGTAGGCACTGTAATTGTTGTAGCAAAATCGAGGAAGAAGTGCCAAGCTTACTAAATATGGTTCAAATAAATCATCAAGCCAGATGTCATCCCAAACGGGTTTGTCATTATTCTTGAGCCATTCAAAAAAAAGGATTTCTTTTTGTGGTAATTTAAACAAGGTATCGTTTTGAAAATGTTCGATAATCACATTACATAGCAATGGTGTTAGTTCTTCGTAGAAATATTCGGGAATATCGAGAATATGGTTCTCTACTGAAGTGGAATTACACCAATCTAAAATATCTTTCATTTGCATAATTTAATCAATTTTAATTTCAAAATAATAAGGCCAGTTCTTCCCTGTAATAATAAAGGTGTCAGATTCGGGAATATAAGCAACTCCATTAAGTACTTCCGCTAATGTGGAACCGTCCAATTCATTTCTGAGGAATGCGAGGTTAATTAGTGCTTTTATTTCACCAGATTCTTCGTCTATCACAGCAATCAGATCTTTTCCCCAAATATTGGCATAGATGTCGCCTTTTGCATATTCTAATTCGTTCAGGAAGTTGAATGCTTCGCCTTTGTAGAATACTTCTTTAGTTTTCAGGGTGTTAAAATTATTCTCGTCTTTATATCTTAGTAAATTTGTACCGTCGCTAATTATAATATTTTCGCCATTATTAGTAATTCCCCATCCTTCTGAATCATAGCAAAAAATCGAGGTTTGCTTGAATGTTTGCAAATCGAAAGTCCACCCAACCTGATCTTTCCATGTAAAATAATATAGTTTGTCCTTAAAAATAGTGCTACCTTCCCCAAAATACTTAGATGAAATTCGGTGGGTTTGTAGAACTTTTCCAGTTTTAACGTCAACTTTCAAAATCGAAGACTGCCCCTGCTGACCGGAAGTTTCGTAAAGGAATCCTTTGTAGTAAGTTAGTCCTTGTATAAATGATAAAGAATCATGTGGAAACTTTCTTAGAACAGTTACATTATAGGATTTTTGTTGTAAATTAATATCCTTCTGAGTATCCTCTGAATTTACTTTCTGATTTGACTGACTTTCGCAGGAAATTATTAAAAAAATAAAAACTGCCGGAATGATTTTTTTTAAACAATACATTTACATTATCTTATTAATGATTGAAGTAGTGGATTTGCCTTCCACCAAGTTAATTATTACAACTTTGCCACCATATTTATTTACTATATCATAACCCACAACATTTTCTTTGGTATAATCCCCACCTTTAGTAATTATATCGGGTTTGATTATTGATATTAAATTGTATGGAGTATCTTCATCGAAGATAGTTACAAAATCGACTGCTTTCAGATTATCGAGCACAATTGCCCTGTCTTGTTGGATGTTAATGGGTCGATTGATTCCTTTTAATCTTCTTACAGATTGGTCGCTATTAAGCCCAATCACCAGTATGTCGCCCAACTGTTTGCTTTCGTTAAGATAAGTTACATGCCCAGAATGAATAATGTCGAAACATCCGTTTGTAAAAATTATTTTTTTTTCAAGACTTTTTTCCTTGGCAATGGCGTCAGAAATTAAATTTTTTGTCAATATCATATTATTTATCCACTTGATATTTAATAATGTACCAAGAGCTATCAATTTGCTTGGCATGATATGTCACCCTTTTAATCAGGTCATACTCTACCGTATATCGAATTATATTATTGCCAAGTGTATCAGTTTTCAAATCAGTAAGGGGCATCATACTAATTTGTCTTCTCATTCTTTCAATATCGAAACTTCTATTGTAACGTTCCAAGGCAATTAATTGCAGACCATCGGCGCTTGCAATCAAATCGGATGCAGCATACGAGTTATTACTATCAAGTTCAGCCTTGAACAACAATATCGAACCCAAAGGAGTCTTTTGGTTATAATTTACTACAATTCTTTTCTTAATGGGAGTCTTGCTACCAATAACAACCAGCTCGCATCCAGATAAGAAACTAATCATCAAAGTAAAAATTATAATTCTATTCATTCTTATTCAAAAATTCAAGCGTTTTGTTTAATACTGTTCTCAAATATTGATTTTCACCAATAAACGGATGGCTTACAGAGAATGTATGCCCCGTTTTATCTATGACGAATAATTCCATTTTATCGTTACTTTTTGTGGCATTAATTAATTCATTAAGTTCATCTTTTTTAACTATTATATCATTTTGAGCGTGTACTATCATTATTGGTTTTGTTAATTTAGCAAGGGATTCGCAAATGGCATCATTGGAGAAATTGCTTTCTTTGTCGGTGATATACGAATAATTTAGAGGTAAAACCTGGTTCGAGCTTCTAATTTTAATATCAGTAAATCCCCGTTCTTGCCATGCATCTTTCTGGCGAGTAGTGTTTCTATTCAAATGCGAAATACTTGCCCATAGTACTAATTTATCAGTATTTATTATATCGGCAGCAAAAACTGATAAGGCAGCACCCATAGAATGTCCAATACTATATATTTTACCATTCCAAAGTTGCGGATCAAATCCATAGATTGCATCGAGACTGCTTCTAATTGTGTTTGTCAGAAAAAGATAATCTTTCAAATGTTGCGATACGGTTTGTGTGGCAAATAAATCAGGGTTAAATATTGATTTTTCGGCGTCAATTATACCATTAGTAGAATAATCGAAATTGACCACAATATATCCATTATTGGCTAAGAAATCGCATGTATGGGGAATAAATCCCCAGTTTCTGAAAGATTTGAATCCATGCAGAAAAATTACTATCGGTTTCTTCTTATTAGACTCCGAAAATCTTATGTCTGCATTAATTGGTAATCCCAGTTGATTGTT
>CAYUZZ010000380.1:0-3072 GCA_964449505.1 uncultured Hyphomicrobiales bacterium
GTAAAATTACTGCAAATATCTCTTTATTAATTTTAATGGGAACTATATAATTTACACCCTGCAAATAAAGGGGAATATTGTTCCCGGACTTGCTTAAATCTTCAAATTCATAGCTAAGCTGAGGGTTGTCAATTTGGATATTAAAATTGGCTTTAATAATTCTTGGCAAATAAATGTTAGAGCTAATGTCGTATTGATAAACGGCAGCTTTGGTGATAAGCAGTTTGCCCATCAGACTGAGCATTGTAGCATTCATAATAAAGTCGGTATCATCAGACAAGTATAAACTTGCACTAAGGTCGAGCAAAGAATTAAGGTTGATTATACTTGTTTTGGGCTGCATACTATCTATCGCCAAGGTATGATGTATTGGATTGGGTGCAATGTTTTGATAGTGTTAGAAATGGAGCCAGTTTTATTGGAAGCAAGCAAAATTTCGTTTCTTCCATCAGATTCAGCGGTAAGAATTAATTTGCCACTTGCTTCATCGTTAATTACTGATAGAAATGACCTACGAACAATGAATTTAATGTCTTTTTTATTTTTCGCATCAACTCTGAACAAGCTACTACGAGTGGCTATAAAAATCCAATCGCTATTAGTATAAGCCATTCCAACGGGTATGATGTCGGTTGCAGCAATTAGTCCTTCTCCAATTTCTAAATAGTTACTTTCAGACCTTTGAGTTATGTTGATAAAGGAAAGAATTGCAGGAGTTTTCTCGAGGTTATTATCAATTTTTCCGTTTCCAATAGATATAATTGCTGCATAATTACCATCGGAAGTAATGGTGCTGAATGAAGGGAATGGCGAACTGTTGATTTTGGCTTCTTCCTGTCGTGTTCTGGTATCTATCACAGATATGCTGTTATCGGTCAAATTGGTAACAAATACCTGATTACCGCTAACTGATATCGATGATGGATTGTTGCCACATTCTATGGTGCGGGCTTTTTTGAAAACAGTAATATCGAGTATTGTTACGATATTTTTGTTTGGATGGATTATATAGCAATCTGTAGAATTTGGAAATATGATTTGCCCTACTTCTGCTTGTTCTTCCGAGAAGTCAATAATAACTTTCTGCTGATAAGTCTTTTTGTCTAATACCACAAGTTTGTGGTCTTTCTGGGCAGATAAATATAAATAATCGCCAAATTCACGAATATAAGTAATTGGGAAATTGAGTGTAACAGATAGATTGCCTGAGAGGATATTATCTATAATAACCGTATTTTCGGGAATGCTGATAACAGATACTACTGGAGCATCTGCAAGTGAAATCATAATTTTTTGACTTGTATCAATAGGATTGATTGTTTTTTCATCACTACTGCAAGAGATTGAAAAAATCACTATTAAGATTAGAAGATATTTGTACATATTATTGCCTATTATTCTAAGTTTAAATTTTAATGACTAATTGGTGGAAAATACGGTTTAAATAAGGCAAGGCAGAGTTCGCATTTTCTATAATATCATCAACGCTAACGGGTTTGAGTGAATCTGGGTAGCACTCGTCGGTTAGTACAGAAATTGCAAATACTTCAATTCCCATTTGTCTTGCAACAATACATTCTGGAATAGTGCTCATACCAACGGCATCTGCACCGATAGCTCTTAGGAATCTATATTCTGCTCTTGTTTCCAAGCTTGGCCCGTTAATTACACAATATACGCCTTTATTTACTTTTATACGATTATCTATTGCAATATTTTCAGCTAATTCAATTAATCTTTTAGAATAAGGTTCGCTCATATCCACAAATCTTGGTCCCCAATAAGCATCGTGTGATCCAATTAATGGGTTATCGCCAAGCAGATTAATATGGTCGTCAATTATCATCAAGCTTCTGTTTTTGAATAATGGATTTAGTGAGCCGGCAGCATTGGATATTAACAGGTGTTTTATACCAAGTTCTCTCATTACGCGAACGGGGAATGTGATTGTTTGCTGTGAATAGCCCTCGTAGAAATGGAATCTACCTTGCATTGCAACAATTACTTTATCCTCGATTTTACCGAAAATTAGTTTGCCACTGTGTGATTCTACAGTTGATAATGGAAAATGTGGTATGTCTGCATATTTTAATTCTATTTCCACGTCTATATAATCAATAAATCCGCTAAGACCGGTGCCAAGTATAATGCCGGTTTCCGGTATTAGTTGTGTGTGTTCTTTTATGTATTTTACAGAATTGCTAACCAAATCTTTTAGATGTATTTGTGTCATTTTATATCTCTCTATATGTAATTTCTGTTGCCAAAGTAAGCCGTTCCAATTCTAACCATTGTAGAGCCCTCTGCAATTGCAATGGGATAATCGTTTGTCATTCCCATAGATAATTCTTTTAAGTTTAATTTTAAAGTTGAATTAATTTCATTTAATTTATTACGAAGCAAGGAAAATTCCTTTCTTTGCTGTGTTTCATTATCGGTAAAAGTACCGATGGTCATTAGTCCAAGCAGGTTTAAATTATTCATAGGAATTATTTGAGCTGCAAGGCTTGTTGCTTTTTGGGGTTGGCATCCGGATTTGGATTCTTCACCGCTTGTGTTTATTTGCAATAATATGTTTTGAATTTTATTATGTTGCTCGGCACGCTTATTTATTTCTTCTGCCAATTTAATTGAATCAACGGAGTGGATTAAATAGGAATATGGCACAACATTTTTCACTTTATTTGTTTGCAAATGACCTATATAGTGCCATTCTGGCTGTGCTAAATTGTGGTCAAAGAAGTATCCAGTTTTTTCGATAAGTTCTTGCACATAATTTTCACCAAACACATTAATACCTGCCTGAACGGCATCATATACAGTTGCAGGGGGTTGAGTTTTGGATACGGCAATAATTTTTAAATCATTTTTTCTATTGGCAGCCAGCATTGCTTGATTGGCAATTCGCCTTATTTCCATGTCAATATTTTTAAAGTTTTCTACCAACTTAATAAATTTAAAAGTAAATAATTATAATTTTTCTTGGACGTATTGGTTGTTTCAAAATTTGTAGAAAAATAATCGTTATGTTTGTTTGGCGTCCTCAATTATAGGGTTTGATTTGATTTTATT
>CAYUZZ010000381.1:0-3069 GCA_964449505.1 uncultured Hyphomicrobiales bacterium
ACATTTGTCAATAGAAGATAGAAAATGAGTAAAGGGAAAATATTAATTACCGAAGATAATAGCAGTGTTGCTGAATCAATTAAGCGAATGGTAATTTCGCTTGGTTATGAAGTAGCTGCTATTGTTGTTTCAGGTCTAGAAGCAATTGACTTTGCAATAAAGCATAAACCAGATTTGATTTTAATGGACATAAATTTAGAGGGCGAAATGGATGGAATAGAAGCAGCAAAAATTATTAATGAAAAATATGATAACCCAATAATTTTTCTAACCGCATTTTCAGATGAAAAAACGATGAAAAGAGCAATGGAAACGGGTCCATATGGATATATTCTAAAACCATTTGAATTAAACACGCTTAAAACTACTCTTGATATTGCTTTCTACAAAAACAAAACAGAACGAAAAATAAAAGAAAGTGAATTATGGTGGAAATCTGCTTTTGATAGCATTGAAGAATGTATAATAATGACAACAAAAGAAGGTTACATTAATTATATAAATTCTGCTGGAGAAAAAACACTTGGTTACACACTTAAAGAATGTAAAGGATTAAATTACGAAAACCTCTTAAGAATTTATAAAAGAGTGCCAGATGAGTATTTTATTTGCGCAATACAAGATCATGAAAGTGATCCACAAGATTTATTAAACAGCAAATGGCTTATTGATAGAAATAACAAACATATTCCTATTGAAGAGAATGTATCGGATATTAAAGATAGTAATAACAACTTTTTAGGAAAAGTAATTACAATAAAAGACATAACACAAAAACGAGAAAGCCAATTAGCAGTTGTTACAGCACGTAATTTTTATATCTCATTGTTGGAAGATTTTCCAGTGCCTATTTGGAGAGCAAACACCGAAGGTGTCTTTAATTATTTTAATAGAACTTGGTTGGAACTAACTGGTAATAATATTTCGCAAGAAGTTTTAACAAGCTGGTTGGAGAGAATGCACGAAGAGGATAGGGATGATTTTATAGTACTCTTTAATTCTGCTTTCGAAAAAAGGGAGCGTTTTGATTATGAATTTAGAATATTAAATAAAGGGAAAAAATATAGTTGGATTTATGCGGTTGGAACGCCATTTAGTGATTTGCATAAAAAATTTGGAGGTTTTCTATTTGCTGGAATAGATATGACAAAAAGAAAAGTTTTAGAAAAAGAGCTCCGAACGGCAATAACAAAAGTTGAAATTGCCAGCAAAGCTAAAAGTGAATTTATAGCAAATATGAGTCATGAAATTAGAACGCCTCTTAATGGAATTGTTGGTTTAACCGAGCTTATGTTCGATACTAAATTAGATATGGAACAGAAAGAATATTTAGAAATGGTTAAACAATCTTCAGATGTGCTTTTAAATTTATTGAACAATTTATTAAATCAATCAAAACTTGAGGCTGGTAAAGAAATAATCCAAGAATCAAAATATGAACTAAATGAAATTGTTGATGAAATATGGAATCCAATAGCATTTCAAGCATCACAGAAAAATATTATTGCAAATAAAAAATACAACTTCAATTTTGATAGAAAAATATTAGCTGATAAAATTAAAATTCAGCAAATTATTTCCAATTTACTTTCAAATGCACTGAAATTTACTGAAAAAGGTAATATTGAATTATCAATTACGAGTGAGAGCGAAATTGAGGATAGTGATAAAGAATCTACATTATTTAATTTACACATAGTTGTTAAAGATACTGGAATAGGAATTCCTAAAAATCAACATGTAAGAATATTTGACACTTTTACTCAAGTTGATAGTAGTTTTACGAAAAAATATGCTGGTGTTGGATTAGGTTTGTGTATTGTTAAAACACTTGTGCAGCTATTTAATGGTAAAATATGGATTGAAAGTGAACCAGGAGTTGGAAGTGAATTCCATGTTCTATTGGTTCTTAAATATGCAAATGAAGTAATAAATTTTAATGAAACAGTTATTAATAAACCTTAAAGTGAGAAAACAGAAATGAAAATACTGATTGTGGAAGATCATCTTGTTAACAGATTTGTTATAGAGAAGATGCTAAAAGATTATGGTGAATGTGATAGTGCAGTAAATGGCAAAGAGGCTGTACAGGCATTTTCTATGGCTTTTGACGAGGGAAAACCATATGATATAATCTTTTTGGATATTATGATGCCTGAAATGGATGGGCGAGAAGCTCTAAAGTTGATTAGAGAAATAGAGAAAAATAAAAGTGTTTCAGCTTCAAAAGAAGTTAAAATTATAATGGTTACTGCATTAGATGCACCTGAAGAAGTTATAAATGCTTATTATCATGGTGGTTGTACTAATTATCTGGTAAAACCAATTGATAGAAAAAGATTAGATTCTATTATGAAAGACTTAAACTTTAAAAAAAATAATGACTAAAAGATTGTTTTGTAATTACTTTACGATAAAATAGTAATAAACATATTACATAAATAACCAATTTATTTTAAAATTATTTCTTTGTTTTAGTAATTATGAAATAAGTCAGGTTTTTAGAGATGCACTCATGTAATCTTGAGAATACATGCTAAATCTTAATATTGCTTCGGTAAAAACAATAATGGATATACCAATAGAAAGTTCAATTCATTAAAATCTGAACATTATATACGTTCTAAACCCAAATTAGTACAAAAAAATAAAAAAATATTCAAAAATAATTTGGATATTTTCACTAATATTATTACATTCATAAATGCAATTTTTTGAATTGTGTTATTTGAATTTTTGAATAAAAAATAAAATTTATTTCTATTTTATTAAATTATTATTTGGAAATAAATGAAATAGTAATTAAATTTGAAGATGCGATTTTTATAGACTTGATGTTTTATATATTGAAAATGATTAAAAAGTGAAAATTAAATAATTTTGCTTGACAAAATTAAATAAATCACTTAAGTTTCGAGTCCGTTTGAAAATAATGTTCTTAAACAGAGTGAATGACTAAAGCAAGACTTTAGTGAATGACAAGATAAGTAAGATTACGCGAGTTTTAAAGTAAATTTACAACGGAGAGTTTGATCCTGGCTCAGGACGAACGCTGGCGGCGTGCTTAAC
>CAYUZZ010000382.1:0-3067 GCA_964449505.1 uncultured Hyphomicrobiales bacterium
TAGCAAATTTATAAAAAGAGGTTAAATTTGAATTGGATTTCCGAGCAAAGCGACGAGGATAAATCAAGACAAGACTTGCTAAGTGCAATTGGAAAGCTTCCAAAGCATATCGCAATTATTATGGATGGAAATGGTAGATGGGCTGTAGAACGTAAATTGCCAAGAATTGCAGGTCATAGGCATGGTATTGAATCTGTTCGCGACATTGTGAAAGCTTCGTCTCAAATTGGTATTCAATACATCACCTTATATGTGTTTTCGATAGAGAACTGGAAAAGACCTGCGACAGAAGTTAACGGTTTAATGAGATTATTAGAAAATTATTTAAAAAAAGAAATCGATGAACTTGATGCTAATAACGTTAGATTAAATACTATCGGGAAAATTAGCTCTTTACCAAAAGTTGTTCAGAAATTGCTGAAGGACTCAATTGAAAGAACAAAAGAAAACACTGGTCTGACACTCACTTTGGCACTTAGCTATAGTGGTCGGTGGGACATTGTGCGAGCCGTTCAAATGATTGGTTTGGATATTAGAAGAGGCAAAATATCACCCGAAGACATTAATGAAGAACTTTTTTCTTCATATTTATTTACAAATAATTTACCTGATGCAGATTTATTGATAAGAACTAGCGGAGAATTACGTCTTAGTAATTTTATGTTGTGGGAAATGGCTTATGGTGAAATTTATATTACCGATAAGTATTGGCCTGAATTTAGAAGAGAAGATCTTTATGGGGCTATTGAGAATTTTATGAACAGAGAAAGAAGATTTGGGAAAACCTCAATTCAATTAGCAAATGAAAATGCTGAAAATGAGGGTAGTAATTCATATTTAAAACGGGTTTTGAATGTTTTCAAAAATGGATAGTAAATTATTTTTTATTATTTTGGCGGCATTTTTTATTTTTGTTTATTCAGCATACTCCCAGCAAGCTAATGAGCAAGAATTTATTATTGCCGGTATCAGCGTTTCGGGAAATGTATATGCCGACACAGAAACAATTATTGCTTTGTCTGGACTCAAAATTGCCTCGAAAATTAGACCGGTAAACGACTTTTCAATTCAAAGAGCTATTCAAAATCTTTGGAAAAGAAAGCAATTTTCTTCTATTGATATTGTGATAGATAGAATCACAGAAATGGGTGTATTTTTAGAAATTCGTGTCAAAGAATTTCCACGACTCAGCACAATCGAAATTTTTAACAATAAAGATATTGATGAATTTGAAATCAAAAAAGCTGTTGGAAAAATTAAGGGCGATATAATTTCTAATAATGATGTACAAAAAGCAAAAGATGAAATTAATAAACTTTACGACAAAGAGGGCATTTCTTTTGTTAAAATTGATATTGAATTAAATGATAGCGATACATCAAGTTATGTAAATCTAATAATCAATATCGAAGAAGGAATTACTTTTAAGGTTAGAAGTCTAAAGTTTATCGGAAATTCTAGTTTGGAAAGTGACGACCTTGAAGGCTCCTTCGAAGAAACTTCCACAAAATCGTGGTGGCAAATTTGGAAATCAGCAAAATTCGACAAAAATAAATACGAAGAAGATAAAAAATTACTTCAAAAATATATGCAAAATGAAGGTTATTTAGATGCACAGGTAATTTCTGATTCAATTTATTATGACGAAAAAGAAAGCGAAGTTGATATAACCATTAAAATTGAGGAAGGTCCCAGAGTATTTATTAGAGATATTAAATTTGATGGTAACTTGGTATTCGATGATATAGCACTACTTAGAAGATTAGAATTTAAAAAAGGAGATTTCTATAATCTGGATAAATTCCAAAAGAATTTAAGTGGAAACGAAAATCAAACAGATGCAGCCTCATTGTACCTTGATAATGGCTATCTGCAGGCTAGGCTTGCACCGGAATTGTATAGAATTCCACCCGATTCTGTCGATATTATAATCAAAGTGTTCGAGAACGAAAGATTTAAAATAGGTAAAATTGAAATAGTTGGCAACACAAAAACCAAAGATAAAGTGATTAGAAGAGAGCTATATACCAGACCCGGCGATTATTTTGACCGCTCTGCCATTATTAGAAGCATTAGAGCACTGCAAGTGATGCAATATTTCAATCCCGAAACTCTGCGCCCCGATATCAAGCCATCAGAGGCTGATAACACTGCCGTAGATTTGATATACAAAGTAGAAGAAAGATCCACCGATACTTTTAATGCCTCCATTGGGTTTGCAGGCACATTTGGCTTGACAGGTTCTGTTGGATTTACTTTTAATAACTTTTCAATTTCGGAACCCCTTAAAGGTGGTGGAGGACAAGTTTTTAACTTTAGTTGGGAATTTGGACAAGCCAACCGATACCGAACATTTTCACTTGGACTTACCGAACCATGGCTATTTGACGAACCGACTACCGTCGGATTTAGTATATTTGATTCTTATTATAACTTTCTCGACCTTAACCAGTCAAGAACTGGTTTTGCACTAAACGTTGGTCGTCGCTTTCGCTGGCCTGATGACTTTTGGAGAGGTGATTGGAGCTTGAGAGTCCAACTAAATGACAATAAAGTTGGCAATGTTTATTACCGCGAAGGTAAATATACTGAGATTACATTAGGTCAAAGGTTTTCAAGAATTTCGATAAATAACATGTTTTTCCCATCAAGTGGATCTAAATTCACATACAGTACTGATTTTGCTATGGGGGCAATTAAGCTCGGCGAAACAGATTATTTTAAAAATGAAATGAACTTTGAAATTTTTAGTCCATTAGCAAAAATTGGTGGCAATGATAGATTAGTATTGATGCTTGGAACCAAATTAGGCTATATAACAGGATTTAAATCAGATACAACCCTTTCTCCGATAGAACTATACAGAATGGGTGGTAATGGATTGAGCGGTTTTAGTAACGTTACCCCACTGCGTGGTTATCCTGATAGTAAGTTAGGAACAGGTTTTGGCGACAAATTATTGATGAAATACACAGCAGAACTACGATTTGCTATTTCATTAGACCCAATGCCCGTTTATTTATACGGATTTGCTGAAGCTGGCAATATATTCCCGGATTTCAAAAAC
>CAYUZZ010000383.1:0-2553 GCA_964449505.1 uncultured Hyphomicrobiales bacterium
TTTCGCTGGGTATAAGCTTCCCCCAGATTTAATTACTATTTTATCGATTTCATTTAGCACTGCTAATAGTTTTTCACCAATCATTTTAAAATCTATTGCCAGAGTAATCCCCGATGCTGGGAATGATAGTATTCCAGGTGATTGATAATCGCCAAAAGTTTTCAAAACTGTTAGGAAAGAGGATAATCCGGATTTGGATATGATTAAAAATATCTCTTTCAGATTTTTCAAACCATTATCAAATGGAATCACCAATTGGTATTGAATAAACCCATTTTTTCCGTAAGCTCTGTTCCAATTTCCTATCGAATCTAATGGATAGAAAAAATTTTCGAAATTAATATCTTTACTGCTAAATTTATTTAATTGTTTGCCCTGATACATTAAATTAAAAATCCCCACACTTAAGGGATTGATTATCTCGCAATAGAAGGGCAAACTTATCATATTATTTTCTGATGGTATATATTGAACTTGTCGCTCTTTTGGTGCAAAATTTCCTCGAGTATAAATACCGTGACCAAAGTTGGTAGTATTAACCCAAGCCACTGTAAAATCATAGGTTTGATTTGAATCATAATTTATTTCCATAAATTCTTCAAAAGAGTTGAATTTTATAAATTCGGCGTTGATAATCGGACCATTGACTCTTTCCATCTGAATTTCAGCAGAAGTGATTATTCCTGTTAAACCAAGTCCGCCTATTGTTGCTTTAAATAAATCAATATTATCGTTTCTGCTACAATGATAAAGATTTCCATCACTTCTGAGCAATTCAAAAGAAATTAAATGAGAACTAAATGTACCTGATTTATGATGATTTTTACCATGAACATCATTAGCTATCGCACCACCCAATGTAATTAACTTGGTTCCTGGTGTAACAGCAAGGAAAAATCCTTTGGGCAGACACAAATCAATTATATCTTTAAGTGTTACACCAGATTCCGCAGTCAAAATACCAGTTTCTTCGTTAAATGCTATCATTTTCGACAAATACGAACAATCTATCAGATAATTATTGGGATTTAAACACGAATCTCCGTAACTTTTGCCCAAACCATAAGGTAATAAAGTTCCCGAAAAATTCTCAAAATCAATACTTGCACTTCGCCTAAACATTGGGACAATCCCTTTATGAATCGCTTTAGGATAATTACCAAATGATTTGTATTTTTTTATCATAACGTTGAGAACATAAGTATCAATAAAATTGAAATTATGAATAAATAACTTCTTTTGTCGGCTATAGCAAATAGAACGGGGTCTTCGTTCATTAGTCCCCTGTGAGCCAAGAACCAAACTCTGAGTATCCAATATACAATTAATGGTATTATTAGATATAGAATTTCTGGTGAATTATATAATTGAACAACTTTGCTCGAATTAATGTAAAGGAAAAATATCATCACCGAAATTAAGCCAGAACTGATACCGCTATTTTGTATAATTTGCAAATCATCAGTAATATAAGCTCTGCCCTTAATTGCTTTTTGGTCGCTGTCAAGGTTATTTTTAATCTCTACATATCTTTTAAGTGCACTCATGGATAGAAAAAAGAAAAGTGAAAAGCCGGCGAGCCATTCTGAAATTGGAATATTGGTAGAAAAAGAACCTGCAATTAATCTAAAGGTGTATAGTATCGACAAAACAACAATATCAATTATGTAGATTTTTTTCAATTTGATGGAATAAACTAAGGTAATCACCAAATACATAATGAGAACAATGAGAAATTCCTTGTGAAGTAACAGGGCTATTAGCAATGAAGTAATTATCAATATTAGTATCCATCTGAATGCGCTAATTATCGGAAAATTACCCGCAGCCATAGGTCTGTTTTTCTTGGTGCTATGCTCTCGGTCGCTATCTAAATCCATTAAGTCATTAAACAAATATATTGCTGAAGCTGCAAAGCTGAATGAAAAAAATGCTAAGAGTGCATTTATATACACATTTGCGTTTGTATTGTGAGCTAGAATAAGGGGGAGAAATATTAAAAGATTCTTAGTCCATTGATAAGTTCTTATCTCAGAAATAAAGTTTTGGAACTTACTTTTGGGCAACAAATCCCATACAATTCCAATATTGGTAATTTCCCTAAGCCTATTTATAAATCTCTCATTTTGATTTACTATATGGGCAATATTAGCACTCTTCCACACATAAAAGTCTTTATCGCTATCACCAATATAATCAAACCCTCTTCGCCCAAATCTGTTGATTAAATAATCTGCTTTTGTTTTGCCCACCAGATTAATATCATCTTTTGAACCAATAGCCTCGTCAAAGATATTATAATAGTTTTTAAATTGATTGGCAATTTCCTGCATAGATGCCGTTACCAAAATAATATATCTACCTTTTTTTCTCTCGCTGATTACAAATTCTTCGATTTTTGGGTTGATGGGTACAAGTTTGATATTGGGTAACACATATTCCAGTAGTTTACTTTTAAGATAATATCTTCCCTTTAGTAACCAAAATGGAATAATAAATAAAAAGAATGGTCTTTTCAATATTAATAACGGTGATGTGAGTTATGCTGGTACA
>CAYUZZ010000383.1:2563-3059 GCA_964449505.1 uncultured Hyphomicrobiales bacterium
AATGCAATGGATTCCATCATCATATCGGTGCGTATGAATGTACCATCCAGATCAACGCAAAGTGGAATGTTTTTTGAATCCATATTATCTAAGTTCGGCAATTTTCTTTTCGAATATTTGCAAAGCAATTCCTACAATCTGGTCCATATTGTAATATTTATATTCTGCCAATCTTCCACAAAAAATTACGCCATCGCCCAATTTTTCAACTTCAGCAAAATAAACTCGTCCAAAAGTTTTAATGCCATTTTGTTTAACGGAGTAATCCATTAAAATTGAAATAGAATAGATTGTAGCACCAGTCTCTTCGAATAATTCACGCTTTGCCGCCTGATCAGGATGTTCCCCCACTTCGATATGCCCGGCTGGAAGTTCCCAGGTTTCGCGTTCTTTGTGCCTGACAAATATCCATTGGTCTTTTGAAATATGCGAAACGATAATAACATATTTTAGTTGAGCATTTGAATGTAGGTGGTGGCTTTGGAGTTGATTATAC
>CAYUZZ010000384.1:0-3054 GCA_964449505.1 uncultured Hyphomicrobiales bacterium
AACAATTAAACAAGTAGATTTCAAAAAGAATTTTAAGAATGATGTTAGTTTGATAAAGGAAATCTATAATAAGGCGTGGCAACCTAATTGGGGTTTTGTTAAAATGAATGATGAAGAATTTGATTTTATGGCAAATGATTTGAAGCAGTTAGCAGAACCATCACTTGCATATTTTAGCTATGTAAAAGGTAATTTGGCTGGTTTTCATTTATCTCTACCGAATTACAATCAAGTTTTCAAATATAATAAAAGTGGTAGTTTACTGGGTGCATTATGGTGTATGTTAACCAAGAAAAAGAAAATCACACAGAGCCGTATAATTATATTGGGAATTTTACCAGAGTACCAAAGAACAGGTGTTGATGCAGTTATGTATATGCAAAGCGGTATCAGAGCCAATAAACTAAATATGGCTGATGCAGAGGCATCGTGGATTTTGGAGGATAATGAAATGATGAACAAGGGGCTTACTACTACCATGAACGGAAAACTATATAGAAAATACAGGATATATGAAAAAAAACTTTAATATTTTCAAAATATGATAAAAGTAATAACAATAGATTTTTGGAATACACTTTTTGATTCCAGTAACGGAACTAAGAGAAACGCCCAGAGACAACATGTTTTGTTCGAAGAAATTGCCAAATTTGGAATAGATGTTAGCAACTCCGATTACGAGAAGGCACTAAAGGCATCTTGGGAATTTTTCAATAATATTTGGATGAATGAACAACGAACTCCAATGACTGAGGAAACAATTGTATTCTTTTGGAATTATTTGAATCTGCCTTACGATAATCAAGGTATCCAAAAAGTTGCAAATGTTTTCAAAGAATCGATTATAGACTATCCGCCCCAATTGATTGATGGTTGCAAAGAGTTCCTATCGCAATTTCATTCTAAATTTAAAATTGGTCTTATTTCCGATACTGGTTTTACGCCAGGTTCTATTCTAAAGAAGTTGATGGAGCTTAATAATATAGAACAATATTTTTCAGCATACAGCTTTTCCGATGAGACAGGTGTTTCCAAACCTCATGCGAAGGCATTTTCAACAATTTTGGAACAATTTGAAATTATTCCCCAAGAAGCTATCCATATTGGTGATATAGAAAAAACTGATATTATTGGAGCAAAATCCTATGGCATGAAGGCTATAAGATTTGAGGGTGATAAAACAGGCAATTTTATTAAAAATAATCCCCAAAACACAATTGCAGATTTTACAGCCGATAGTTGGAGTAACATAACTGAAATTATCAATAGTTTTAATTTTTAAAATTAATGGTTGTACAATATCTACTTTTTTTTCATTAAATTTGCATATTAAATATGATTACTAAATTAAAACTAAAGATTGTATTATTTATTCTGGTGATGTTATTTAATATAAATCCAATTTTTTCGGGAAAGATTCCAGATTCGGTTGCATATATTATTCGTGATTTTAACGATTCAACAAAAATAAAGACATTGCAATCCATCTGCTGGGATAATAGATTCACTAATCCGATTTTGGCTATTTCTTGTGCCTTAGAGTCTGTTGAATTATCCAAACAAATTGACAATAATGAGTTAAGAGCACAAGGTTTAAGTTTTATTGGAGTGGTCCATTTACAGCAATCTAATTACGAGGATGCTAATAAGTACTTTTGGGAAGCTTTCGAAATTTCATCTAAATATAATCTTAAACTTCAACTTGCATATTCTTATAATAATTTAAGTCACCTTAGAAAATACTTAGGAGATATAGATAAAGCAAAAGAATACATCTGGAAATCTAAAAGTATTATGGAAGAAATTAGAGACCTACGTGGCTTAGGATATGCGTATTTAAGATTGAGCGACATTTATCTTGAAACACACAATTATGATTCCGCCCTATTTTATGCAGAGAAAACTGTAAAAATCAGAGAATTAATTGGAGAAAAAAAAGCAATTGCCAGAGCAAAGCTTAATGTTGGAGATGCACTGGAGGGACTTAAAAAATTTGGTCAAGCTTTGAGTCTTTATATGAAATTAGCTGACGATATCCAAGAGCCTGCAAGAATAGATATCCATATTGCTGAAGCATATTTTGGTATGAAAGATTATCAAAATGCCCAAAAATTTGCCTTGAAGTCTTTTAATATAGCTAAAGAATTAAAACTATATCAACAATTATTTGATGCGTCTGACATACTTTATAAAGTTAACTTGAAAACAAATAATCTCGACCAAGCAATTTATTATTTGGAACTGAAATTTGATTATAGGGACAGTTTGACAACATTCAGTAAAAATAATCAAATTGAAATTTTAACTTATACTTATGAAAGCAAACAGAAGGAAGCGGACAATCTTCGACTACTCGCAGAAAGTGATTTTAAGGATAGATTAATATTATTTACTATAATAGCATTTATTTTAGTTACCTTAGCCTTGTTTTTTATGTTTTTTATGTGGCAAAAAGTAAAGCAAAGCAATACTCTTCTTAGCGAAAAAAACATTGAAATTCAACAACAGGCAAATGCACTTCACGATTTGAACGCTACTAAAGACAAATTTTTCTCAATAATTGCACATGACCTAAGAAATCCAATAGGAAGCTTCAAAAATATAACAGAATTCATTCACGATAATTATAATGAACTTGAACAATCAGAGCAGAAAGAATTCATACAAACTATTTATGAGTCATCAAAACAGGTTTACGAACTTCTTGAGAACTTACTGGAGTGGTCAAGAATTCAGAGGGGGCAAATCGTAATAAATCCCGATAATTTTGATATTGCACTTCTAATAAGTAATATTATTCATTTACTCACAACACAGGCTGACAATAAAAATATCAAACTTATCAATAAAGTAAATAATTTCACCTACATTTTCGCAGATACAAATATGATTTCAACTGTGATACGAAATTTGATTTCAAACGCCATTAAATTTACTCCCAATGGTGGCAATATCGAAATTAACTCCGCTGAATATGGTGAATCTATAACTGTCTTAACGATCAAGGATAGCGGCGTTGGAATGAGCCAGGATACACTCGATAAATTATTCAGA
>CAYUZZ010000385.1:0-3052 GCA_964449505.1 uncultured Hyphomicrobiales bacterium
TGCTGTGACAAAGATAACCAATTAACAAAAACCACAAAACAATAAACATGGCTCAACACCAGCGTTTTTGCCCCCGGCAATGAAATGACCCGATTTGTTATTTTACCCTTGATTTTAAGGGAATACGCGGAAACTTCGGTTTCCAACCTAATAGTTTTTAATTCAGGGATTTTTTACTTAAATTTTAATAAAATGATAAAGAATATTTTAAAGAGAATGTTAATCGTAGCTTCATTAACTTTGTTGTTTTTTAGTTCATCTCTAATCATTGAACAATCAGAGGCTGAAGCTTCTATGGCTAATGTTTGCAAGTGGGCAACAAGAGAAACTTCAAGCGGATGGGAAGCAATATGTATTTCATCTGGTGTTGGTTATGTTTGCTCTTGCGGAGATGTAAAACCATACTAATTTCGATATAGCTATCCTAACAATTAGGATAGCTATTTATTCTCAAATATTACAAGATAACACAATGTTTCTATGAAAAAAGATATTATTGCATTTATATTAGTTCTTTTTATTTTCATTTTTCTATTTAACTCATGCACTATAAAAACAAAGAAATATATTTTGATAGAAAATGCGCCAATTAGCTTATTAAAGGAAACTACAATATCTGAATTTTTTGGCTCAGATTACAGAACAATAGCCCTTAATGGTAATAATGATTATTCTATTGGGAATGTTAACAAAATAGTTAAAAGGCTAAATAATTTTTTTATTCTATCAGACGACAATAAAATATTTCAATTTGATGATGAGGGGAATTATATTTCATTATTAAACCAAATAGGGTTTGGGCCAGAGGAATATACTCGCATTGAGGATTTCGATGTTTATGAGTCAGATGGGGAACTTATTATATGGTTGGCTGATTTTAATTCAATAAAGATTTATCAGTACAATGGAGAATGGAAGCAAACGGGAAAGATTAAAATGTCTTTCATTGTGAATAAATTTAAGATACTTGAAAATCATAATATTTTAATTATGACAGGTCAAAGAGACTTATCTTTAGTTTTAGTAAATTTAAACGGAGATATACTTGACGAATATCTTCAAAGGGAGATACCCTACCTAACCCTGAAATCAGTACAATTTACTTTATCAGATTCCTTGGTGATATTTCCGTTAGGAATGTCAAACGATTTTGTTGCATACAACCTAAAAGCAGAAAAGTTTATAAATGGAAGTTTTGTGGTCAACAAAAAACTTATTAATAGAGAGAATTTATTGGATATGTATAAGCAATTTGGATATAACTTTTACGAAGAATTGAAAGATCAAAACTATGTTAAAAATTTAAGGAGGTTTGGAAGTAAATTAGTTTTAGAATTTAGTTTGAAAAATCAAAAATATTTTATAATAACGAGTTCAATTAAACAACAGACGAAACTGGTCAGTTATGATAATGAAGCTCAATTAATAAATGATGTAACACAAGGCAATAGTGCAAAATTACTTTCATCAATTTATTTAGCGGATAGCGACGATAGTTTAATTTTCTTGGAAGATCCTAACGTATTAAATGACAATTATAAAATCATAGAATTCTTTTCCCAATGAGTCGTAGGTATAGTATGTATTTTTTTTCAATTAGATTAGTGATCATATCAAACTTGGATAATTCATCCTCAATTTTTTTATAAATATTATTCTTATGCACAGGTCATTTTCTCACAGCACTTTGCTTATCATTGGTATTTTATTTTTTATTATTTCAGAAGGTTGTAAACCATTCGAAAAAAAAATGTTAGAAGTTCACCAAATTGATAATAGGAAGGTTCTTGTTTATGATATTGATAAGATTAATGAAACCCGTGTAATTAAGTTAAGTGAACTGGTTGAATCTATTGAAATAATAAGATTAGATAATAAAAAATATGCCTTTCTGGCTGTAACATGGTTACAAGAAGTTTCTGGAAATTATCTATTCTTTGCTGATATACAGAATAATTTAATGGTTTTTGACAAAACTGGCAACTTTATTTCGAAGTGGGAACCAGGTCGCGGACCTTCAGAATTTATTTTACCTGAACATCCTCAGATTTATAACAATATGGTGTTTGTAAGCGATAATATAAGAAAGAAGCTTTTAAATTATGAGATGAACGGAAAATATATTAAAACTTTGGATTTGATAAAATCAACAGGAGCCAACTTTGTTTTAAAGGATTCAATGATATTATCTGTCGGAAATTCAGAATCAGATGAAGATCCTTATTTAATTTGTATTCAGGATTTTAAAGCAAATATTGTTAAAGCTATTACTTCAAAAAATCACGTAAATATTACTCCTGCACTTGCACAAGAGAAGATAATCGTCTACCCATTTGATATGGGTTTGAATATGCACTTTCCATCTAACGATACTCTAATGCATTATAATCCCGAGTTTAACCACCTCTCTCCAAAGGCCATTTTTTATAGCAAAACGCATTTAGAAAAAAATAAAATATTATATGAAAAAAGGCTTCAACATGGCTTGGAAATAACTGATAAACAATGGGTACAAACTGTAAAAGTTGTGCCTGAATTTGAAACTGACAAATATTACTTTTTAAGTATATACAAATATGGAGAAAAGAAGGACTTACCATGGTATTTTGCATCTCGAAAAATGTGTTTGATCAACAAAAAAACGAATAGTGCCTTTTTTATAACTGTAGTAAACGACTTTCTGGGCGATATCCCATTTGAATTTCAAAGTGCAAATCAAATTTGGGGAAAGTTTATAATTCAAGACTTTTCAGCTATTAAAATCAAAAATATCTTTTCTAAAATTATTCTGGAGAAAGGCATAGAAATTGACCTTAGCGTAAAGAAAAGATTACAGGACTGTGTTGCGGGGTTAAATGATGATGATAATAACATAGTTCTTTTATATGAACTAAAGAAATAAATTTTATTTAATGCTATTTATATGCAAATATTCTTACACATTTAATTTTACTAAAAATTGCATGTATCTAAGAATCAATTTTTTATATAGTCCAGTTTATTTGTTCTTGCGTTAATTTATTTATAAACCAAAAGATAATTGAACAATCCA
>CAYUZZ010000386.1:0-3047 GCA_964449505.1 uncultured Hyphomicrobiales bacterium
CATTGGCTGTTAAAAGTTTTATGAAAATTGATAATAATTGTGAAGAATCAATAACTCCAGAGGAAATTTTATATGCCATTAATAATCTAGTATCAACTTATGATTTCATTTATTCAAATCTATGTGTTGAGACAAATTATGTGCCTTTGCCTTGTAGATATTATGAAGAAGAAGAAGTAGATCCAGATATCATACAATCTCAAATTACTTATCTTTGTTTCAACAAGACTTATGTATGGTATTTCGATGAATGGCATATAAATTATGTAGCTTGTGATTATGATAATTATTGCATAGAATCATTTTTCTTCTGTTGGACTATGGTAAACGGTATACCACAATATACAAAAATCATTACTGATGGGCATCCAGTTGGCACACAAAATTGTACTTTAGAAGCCTGGGAAGCAGATGTGGATGAGTGTTTTAAGGCTCATACTCCTTGTTATTAGATGCTTATTTTATTAAAATCGGGGCAATTATCCTATTGCCCCATAAATTTATTAGAGGTCACAAATGAAAATCTTTATATTAGTTGTACTTTCATTTTTATTTCTTGATGTTTTAGGTAGCTCGATATGCTTATCCCAAGTTGAAAGTTTAAACGGTCCCAAAGGTGGCTACATTATTGATATTGCACAAAATGTTGATTCATTGTATATCTTACAAAACAACCAACTCTACACTTTGGTGGATGAAAATTGGACTAAATCCTATTTTTTTAATATTTCATCTATTTTAAGAGGAATTAAATTTTATGATGGTTTAATGTATTTATTGTCTAATAAAGGGTTATATTTATTTAATAAAAGTAATAACAAACTTACATCAATATTAGAAAATGAAGGTATTACTGATTTTGTAAAAATTGGTGATACTTGTTTTGTTACTACTAATGCTAAATTCTATAAATCAATTGATAATTGTAAAAGTTTTACTAAAATTGATAGCTTAGGTAATTTAAATCCTGATTGGGTTAGACATTATAAAAATTTATATACTGGTACATCTGCAAATTTTGTAGGAAAGCCACCAACTGGATTAGGTATATTTATGTCAAGCGACTATGGGGAAAATTGGTCAATTTTAACGCAAAATTTAAGTTCAATTAGTTTCAATTGTTTATTAGAATTAGACAGTATTTTAATAGTAGCACCGAAGAATGAACGGCTAAATTATACATCTGATAATGGGATTAATTGGAAGACGTTCGTTGGATTTGACCAGAAGTATATAAAAACTATTCATCATATCAATAATAAATTGGTTGTTGGTACAGAGGATGGGAAAATTTTTGTTTCAGAAGATTTAGGTAAATCTTGGAAACAAGGCAAAGTAAATGAATACTTAACAAATGTTAAAAAAATTGTATATTTCAACCACAAGTATTATCTAACCTGTTCAAATGGGGTTTTTGAAAGTGATGATGGATATAATTGGTCATCTTTAAATGATGGTTTATTTTTTTGTAATTTAATGGATTTAAATGTAACAAATAATAAATTATTTGTTACAACTTATTTAATGGGATTTGTTGAATATAATTTTGATACGGGGATATGGAAAAATGAATTAGCTCTTAGTGATAACAACTCTTATTTATATTGTAATTCTAAAGATTCAATTGTTGTTGCTACTAAATATCTTTCTAATATTTTTTATTTGTCCAAAAATTATGGTAAAGATTGGATTGAAATTGATGCTCTAAAAAATTATAGCAAATATTTAATATCTTACATTTTCATAAATGAGAACGAACTTTGTTTTATTCAATACAATAAGTTGTTAAATTTTAATATACTTGATAACTCAATTAAAGAAATTTCAGTTGATACAATAAATAAACCAATTCCAAGGGGGATGATCAAGAATAATAATGAATTTATCCTACTAACTGATAGTTCTATATATTCAACACAAAATTTAAGAACAGGATGGAAAAACTTAAATGTAGCACTAAAAAACGCAAGTCAAGTGTCTAATACCAATAACGACTTATATATTTTTACATATCCAAATAAATTGGAAAAATATAACATGGATTCAAAAATATTATCACCAATAGTTAGGGCTCAAAGTGATACTTTAAATGAGTTCAAAGTTTATAGAAATTATATTTTTGCTTTAGCTAGTAACGATGATAAATTGTATTATAGCAGATTAGATTCAATAAATTGGAAATATTTGGACTTTGATACGTTAAGAACTTTTGTCAGTACTTTCGATTTTTATGATGATAATGTAATTTTGGGAACAAGTAATAAAAGTGTTTTAATACAAAAACTTGATTTTTTAAACTCTACAGGTGTTGAAGAAGTGGAACTATTACCGTACTTTTATGCGTATCCACCATTCCCCATTCCTGGCAAAAATCAAATTAAGACATTAATTTATTTTGAGCCAAATGTTGTCATCAATAAATCCGATATTGGTATTTATGACCAAAACGGAAATAAATTTGAAAGGGATGAAAATATAAGTATCGACTATTTGAATAATTATAGTGGATATTTAATTTGGGACTGCAAAAATGCACCAACAGGTATCTATTTAATTCATCTAAAATTCGGAGAATTATACAAAACCATAAAAGTGATGGTCAATAAACAATAAAAAATAATCTAAGGGCTACCTCATCAAAAAGGGTAGCCCTTTTTCTCCGTTCTTTGATAATTTTCCATATTTTGTTTGAAATTAGACAAAATTGCCTTAATTCTATTCATAGAGTAGTTCATTTGCATCATTGAGGCGTTTTTTATGCCATTGAGCAATTCATTCTCATCATTGAGCCATTCATTCGCATCATTGAGGCGTTCACTTTTATGCCATCGAGCACTTCTCTGCATCATTGAGGTGTTAACTTATGCCATCGAGTAGTTCACTCACATCATTGAGGCGTTCACTTATGCCATCGAGGAGTTCACTCACATCATTGAGGTGTTCACTTATACCATCGAGGAGTTCACTCACATCATTGAGGTGTTCACTTATACCATCGAGGTACCTCGATGACTTAACTCAAGTGCTCGGTGATGTAAATCAAGTGC
>CAYUZZ010000387.1:0-3045 GCA_964449505.1 uncultured Hyphomicrobiales bacterium
AAATGAAGAAACAGTTTTTACTATTAAATTATAACCAAAATAGCCTAACTTTGGTAATAACTATTATCCCCATCTGAAATATCCAAACATTCGATTATTAGCTGTAAACAAAATATAAAGCTAAATAATTTTCAAACTATCCTCTAAATAATTTCAGAGCATAAAAATAATTTAACAATTGCAGCAACTTTACGTTCGTTTGTTCGTCTTTATAGAAGGTATAACAGTATTATTTATAATTATTAATTAAATAAGCAGAAAATAGAACATAACAATATGGATTTAAAAGACTTCCTAAAAGAGTTAGAAAATAATTAATAATTAAGAACTTAAAACGACTAAGCTAATATGTTCACTTGACACAAAATAAGCTATTAAAAATATTATTAGGAGATTTAGAAATGAACAAATTTGAAGAAATTGACCACAAAAGAAAAGAATCAAATGCAAGATTTGAGAAGTTAAATTCAAAGGTTTATAAACTCTTCTTAGAAATGGGGGATGCAACATTTTGTGATGGTGCTTTGCCGAAAAAAACGAAAGAACTCATTGCAATAGCAATCGGAGCAGTTACAAATTGTGAATCATGCATGCAATGGCATATTGAGCAAGCATATAAGGACGGAGCTACTATTAATGAAGTGATGGAAGCCCTTGAAGTAGCCATTGATATGGGAGTTGGACCAGTTACTGTAAATTCTAGGTTTGCACTTGATGTAATGGAGAATACTTTTGGAAAGATAAAATGAAAACTATTAAACTCTTTTTGGTAATTATTCAATTATTCGTAGGAGTTTCATTATTTGCACAAGAAAATGAAATAATCCATGATTTAACAAAAATTAATGACTCTAATTTATGGGTTTTGCATAATAGAGAGATTATTATTGATAAAGAAGTCCATTTAGATGGAAAACCTGGAGATGGGTTACTTTGGATTAAAAAACCAATTTTTACAAATGGAAAGATTGAGCTTGATATTAAAGGAAAAGATGAGCAAGGTAAAAGCTTTGTTGGATTAGCATTTCATGGCTTAAATGATAGTACCTATGAAGCGATATATTTTCGTCCTTTTAATTTTAAAAATCCAGATAGAAATGGTCATTCAGTTCAATACATCTCTCATCCTGAATATCCTTGGTATATACTAAGACAGGAGCATCCTGAAAAGTATGAGAATACAATATCCCCGGTACCAGAGCCAAATGATTGGTTTCATGTGACTATAATAATTAAATATCCTACTGTTAAAGTATTCGTAAATAATTCAGATAAAACATCTTTAACTATTGAACAACTAATTTTACGGAAAAAAGGTTGGATAGGATTTTGGGTTGGGAATAATTCAGAAGGATATTTTAGAAATTTAAAGATTATCCATGAATAAGAAAAAGAATAATGGAAAATTTTCAAGTCCAGATTCAATTGCAATTCATAAAGATTTTAAACCGATATTGCCTATATACGTATCCCCTGATGAAAGTTATGTGATTTTTGATTCCTTCAAGAAAGACAACTTTGGTGATTTGGATTTATATATCAGCTTCAAAACCAAAAACAATAATTGGGGAACTCCCATCAATATGGGTGCTGAAATCAACACAGAACTAAGAGAACGTTTTCCGACAGTATCGCCTGATGGGAAATATTTCTTTTTTATGCGACATACACCTGGACAGGATTTCTTCTGGGTTTCAACAGATATAATCGAAAATCTGAAAACACAAAATACAAGGGACTAAAATGAAAAAAACAATGATTACTGCAATATTATTCATTGCAATATGTTCATCTTTTGCGCAAACAATAGTTTGGAAGGAAGTAGCCTCTCTGCCTGAAGGTTATAATGGCGGTGAAGCTGTAACTTTGAACAATGAAATATATTTTGTGACAGGAAGAACTAAAACTACACGAAGCGACTCATCTTTTTACAATTTCAACCCTAAAACAAATAAGTGGACAAAATTGGCCGACATCCCAAAGCCTGCAACAAATTTTGCATTAGCAACTGTTAACGGTAAAATTTATGCCATTGGCGGTGATCAGTTTCAAGATGCAAATCGGGAATACAATCCGGAAACCAATAGCTGGAAACTATTAAAACCAATGCCAACCGCACGCCAGCACATTAATTGTGGCGTATATGGAAATGAAATTTTCATTGCCGGCGGCTTAACATCATGGAAAAATATCACCCAAAAGCACGAGGTTTATGATGTGCTATCTGATTCTTGGTCGGAGAAAGCAGCCATTCCTTCCTTGCGGAATAATGCAACGGTTGTGAGTTTAGACTCTCATATGTATGTGATTGGTGGTGCCGGAACCAAAGATAATATCTGGGGCGATGTTTTGACTGTGGAAACGTACAATTTTAATTCGGATACATGGGTACAAAAAAATGATTTGCCTCAATTGCTTTTTGGACCGGGAGTTACGGTAGTAAATAATGAAATTATTGTTATAGGTGGACAAACCCGTGAAGGTACAAATGAGGATGCTACTTCAAAGGTTTTCATTTATAAAGCAAAATCTGATCAATGGGTAGAAACAACTCCCCTACCTACTAAAAACGTGTTCTTTGGATGCACAAGCATCGAAAATAAAATTTATGTAATTGGTGGAACTGTAGGCGGTAATCCAAATTGGGAATCCTATTCTACAGTTTATGAAGGAGAGGTCATTTCGAATGAAACTAAAAATTAAAAAGACAACCATAAAAAAGAAATAAATGAAAACGCCTACAACAAAGTATATGAAAAACAATAGGGATGGTAGTAATATCAAGGTTTGTAGCCTGTTTCAGCATTCTTGTAACTTGACAGGTAATTGCCGAGTAATCAGCTACTATTTTCGGGTGTCAACAGGGTAATTGAGAATCTAAAACACAATCATTTACTAACTAAAAATGTGAATAATTTAAATGAAAAACTTATTTAGAGTAAAAACATATAGACATTATATTTTATTAAAATCTGTTATAGTCATATGTTTAATGTTTTTTCAAACTAATCTTATAAAAGCACAACAACAGATTTTTAATCATAA
>CAYUZZ010000388.1:0-3029 GCA_964449505.1 uncultured Hyphomicrobiales bacterium
ACAAAATTGTTGCATGCGAAGATGGTATGGCTGCAATGGAGGCTTTTCCAAAGGAAAAAGTTGATTTGCTGTTAACCGATTTGAATATGCCAAATATGGATGGATTAAGTTTAATTAGAAATGTGAGGCAAAACCCCGCTTACCAGGATTTGCCAATTATTATTTTATCATCCTTATCAGATGAAGATGATATAAATGCAGGATTGAATGCTGGTGCAAATTCATACTTGATTAAACCATTCAATCAAAAAAAAGTTCAATACGAAGTATCAAAATATTTAGGATAAATTAGGGTAACCATTATGAAATTTTTAGTAGTTGATGATTCCCCAACAATGCGTAGAATTGTTATTAACGCATTAAAGACTTTTGGGCATACCGATGTGGTGGAAGCCGGAGATGGAGTCGAAGCGTTGGATCAGTTAAAAAAGGAAGGAAACATTGAGTTTGTTGTTACTGATTGGAATATGCCCAATATGACAGGATTAGAATTGACTCAAGCAATTAGGGGCTCAGGTGAATTTGCTACTTTGCCTATATTGATGGTAACAACTCGTGGACTAAAACAAGATATCGTAGATGCTCTTAAAGCAAGAGTCAATAATTATGTTGTGAAACCATTCACACCTCAAGTTCTTAAAGAAAAAATCGAAGCGATATTAAATAAATAACTTACGGAGCGACAAATGAATGAAAGAGAAATATCCCTACTGCTAAAAAAAGCTGATGAATTAAGAGCACTTTTTGTATTAGGCCAAAGGGTAATTCCATTCTTAGAAGAGATATTCCTATTCGTAAGCGAGATTGAACCAATTTTGCACGAAATTAATACTTCAATTAAAGATAATCTGAAAAAAATGCCCAAAGCATCCAAACAGCTATCAAAAGTAACCGAAGCAACCGAATTTGCTACTACCGAAATTCTCGATATTCTTGACGGTTTGGCTTATAAAAACGAGATAATTAGTTCTAATTTGCTTAAAATTAAGAGTTTGAGTTCTATACAAGACAATAAATCTACTGAGATGCTAAAAATATTGCTGAAGGGTGCCGAAAAAGGAATGGTTATCAATGATTTCAAAGACGAAATTAACGACCTTATTAATCTTTACGAAAACAATCTCGACAATAAAGTAAACGCTCTGATAGATAATACTAACGACATTAATAATTCTATCGTAAATGATTCTTCATCAATTGCAATGTCATTGCAGGTTCAGGATATTACCTCACAACAAATCGCTGCTGTAAATAACTTATTGGAAACTGTGCAAGCCCGACTTTCAGTAATTATGGAAAAATTCAAAAAGTCCGATATTGAGGAGTTTATCAAAGAAGATAATTATAACAGTAAACCCCAGGTTGCTGAGATGCATCGTAAAATTGCCTTCGACCCTGACGCCGTAGATTCCTATGATTTATCTCTGAAAAGACAAGACAAAATCGATGAATTAATTAACAGTGTAAATAACGGGGAGAATATTCTTGACGATTTTGATGAGAATAAAACCATAAACCAAAGTATTGCAGAAAATACTAACGAAGACATCGAATCCAATTCTGTAGGAATCAATCACGAGACGCCGGATAAGAATAAAACTACTATCAAAATTGAAGATGAGATTCTTGAAGAAGTGCCAGAAGAAACGGTTGTTGATATTAACGAATTGGGTGACCTCGATGATGAAATCTCGCAGGACGATATAGACGCTCTTTTTGGAAAAATATAAAGGAAAAAAAATGAGCAGTAATTTTTTTGATGATCCTGAAATGCAGGAAATTTATGAAGGATTCCTTGTAGAAACACAAGAACTCTTAGATAATGTATCACAAGATTTAATGATTTTAGAAAACGAACCTAATGATTTAGAATTATTGAATAGAATTTTCAGAGGCTTCCATACCATTAAAGGTACTTCGTCCTTTATGGGTTTTGATTCAATAGCATCAATTACTCACCATGCTGAAGATATTTTAAATAAATTAAGAAAAACAGAATTATTTGTTAACCAACCAATAATTGATGTTTTGTTGGAAGTGTATGATTGGATAGTCGAACTATTAGAAAGAATTCAAGCTGGCGATACTAGTGCTCCAGATTATCAAGATACAATAAATAAAATAAACGTCCTAAAGACTGGAAATTATACCGAACCCCTTGCAGTGGCAAATCAGGAAATTATTCAGACAAGTGAACCAGAGTCCTCTGTGGATGAACCAATTACCAAATCAAACGACCAAAATGAATCAGTTTTAGACTCCGTTCTTGGTAATACCGATATGTTTTCCAAGCCTGGTGATTTTTCCGATGACGAACTTGAGTTGTTACAAAAGGCATTTGCTGAAGTTAACAACTCCTTCAAAGTTGAATCGACACCAAGCATTGCTGAAGATAAATCTGTTGATAAAAGTGAAAATGAAAGCAAAAGTGATAATATAGAAATTAAACCAGAAATAGTCGAAAAAATTGAAACTCAGCCTATATTGGGTAAATCCGAAGAAAATAAACCCATTCCTAATCATGATACAAGTGACATCCACAAAACGAAGAAAGCAGAAGATAGCCATGATGCAAATCGAGGCAAATCTGCTACAACAGAAACCATCAGAGTGGATGTTAATAGACTGGAAACATTAATGGACTTATCTGGAGAGTTAGTGTTAGGAAGAAACAGACTTGCACAGCTTACAAGTCACCTTGAAAGCATTATCGATGATAAGGAACAAATAAAAGATTTATCGGAAACGACTACTCAGATTGATTTTATTACAAGCGAAATTCAATCCGCAGTAATGAGAATGAGAATGGTACCGATTGGTAAATTATACCAAAAAGCACCTAGAATTGTCAGGGATTTGTCAAAAGAATTCGGAAAAAAGATCAATCTGGTAGTGAAAGGTGAAGATACTGAAATTGACCGAGGAATAATTGAAGAATTGAATGACCCTTTGGTTCACATGATTAGAAATTCTTGCGACCATGGGGTAGAATCACCCGAAGAAAGAAAAAAATCAGGAAAAAGCGAATT
>CAYUZZ010000389.1:0-3024 GCA_964449505.1 uncultured Hyphomicrobiales bacterium
ATTCTGCCTTTCCTGTTTTGTTATAATTTTAGACGTATCTACATTATTCAGGGTATTGGTTTTTTAACTGTTTTTATCAAAGGTTGTATCTGTTTTTGAAACACTGTTAGCCTTCGCATTCTCCATTACTTCATTATTTAGTTTATCCTGCTTTAAATTTTCATATCGAGAGTAAATACCGGGTCCATCAATCCTCATAATCTATTCCTTTTTTAAATTTCTAAAGAATACCGTGCAATATTTTTTGCAGAATCAATCACGCCTGTATTTGCTTCAAAAGCTCGTTGGGCTGTAATCATTTCTACCATTTCTGTTACTATATTTATGTTAGGCATTTCTACATAACCATCTTCATTAGCATCGGGGTGGCTTGGTTCATAAACTAATCTGGGAGGAGTATTATCTCTGACAGTCCTTGCCGATAAAACACTATTATCGTTTTGATTATCAAAACCATCAGCAGTTCCTGCATGTGAATTATTTGAATTTGATAAGTTAATCAAAGAGTGTAATTCAGACTCGAATGGGCTACCAGGAATTTCCCTTACCACTACCACTTCTCTTTGATAGGGTTTACCATCCGTACTTTTAGTTGTGTTTACATTAGCAATATTTCTTGAAACTGCCGATAAACGCATCCGCTGTACAGACATTCCCTGTCCGCTTATATCAAATGTAGAAAATATATTTTCTGACATAATAGAAATCCTTTTCTTCAAATATGATGGTTTGCAACCAACAATTAATAAGTAAAATTACCTAATTATTTTCCTATACTCTGACCTTGAATAGCCGACTGAATTCCTGTGAAATACCTGTTTACCATCTGCGAAACAAACCTATACCTGATTTGATTCTGTGCTAAAGTGGACATTTCTTTATCAATGTTTACATGATTTTCACCTGAAAAATAAACTTGTGCAGAAGGAACTTCCTGAGCTACACGTTCTCCTTCAGCTAAATCTGGTTTGGATGCACCTATCGGAATATGCACGTTTTCAGTTGATGAGCCTCTTAAAACTTCCTCCTGCTTTTTGAATGTATCCTCAAAATTTACAGACTGTGGTCTATAATGAGGGGAATTGACGTTTGCTATATTTTTTGCAATCGTCTGTTGTCTAAGAGCATACGCATCGAGAGCCCCATTCATCAGAGGCAGACGATTCTTGAATAAATGATATCGTACAAGCAATTCAGCACCATCCATTTTTGAACTAAAACACAAATACAATTTGAGTGCCAAAATAAAAAACAAAGCACAAAAGTCTTGTTTTTAGCAAGTTAAGTCAATAAATTTTATTTGCTAATATCAATTCTGACTTTTTTAAAAGGCTAATATTATTTAAGTGGCTATTTATCTCCAACATTTTTTTTCTCAATTAAACAATAATTATCTTTAAATTTGTAAAAATCTATTAATAATTTTCTTAGGAGAAATAATATGTTAAAAATTACATATCTTAGCCATTCAAGTATCATGTTAAACGATGGTCAATTTACTTTGATTATCGACCCTTTTGTGACTGGCAATCCTAACACTCCTGTCAAACTGAGTGATTTAAAACCCGACTTCATTGCTCTTACTCATGCTCATGGTGATCATCTTGGCGATACAATAGAGATTGCAAAATCAAATAATTCTACAATAATTGCAGTTCATGAATTGGGAGTATATTTAAGTGAACTAAATTTGAATGTACATACTATGCATATCGGAGGTGGGCATAATTTCCAGTTCGGAAAAATTAAATTCACAATTGCCCATCATGGTTCCTCCACTAACGACGGAAGATATATGGGGCAACCTGCAGGATTAGTTATCAGAATGGGTGGCAAATGTATCTATCATTGTGGAGATACTGGATTGTTCCTCGATATGAAGCTTATCGGTGAATTAAATAATATCGACTGTATGTTTGTTCCAATAGGTGATAACTTTACTATGGGAATTGATGATGCCGTAATAGCTGTCGATTTTGTAAATCCGAAATTGGCAGTACCTATTCATTACAACACATTCCCGGTAATAGAAGTGGATCCTAATGAATTTAAAAATAAATGTAGCATGATCAAAAAAGATGTTAAAATTATGAATTTTGGTGAAACTATTGAATTATAGAGAACTTAATTATTTTCAATGATGATAATGTGTGATATATCTTATGAAAGTATAAAAGTATATTTGCGAAATTTCTGATTTATGAAAAAAAAATGTAACTTTTCTTGGTTTCTAATTGTCTTTAAACTAGATAATTAAACGATAATTGAAAGATGTTCGGTGTGGTTTAAAAAACAAAATATTGCAAGTGACGAAGAACTTAAATCTGCTGCTACAGATATGAAGGAAGGTAGCGTTCAGGCATTTAGAGTTCTTTATAATGCCTATGGCCAAAAAGTCTATAGATATTGCCTTAGATTATTGGGTGATGTTGAACTTGCGAATGATGCTTTTCAAGAGACATTCTTGAAAGTTTACGAAAACCGTGACTATTTCAAAGGTGATAATTTTGCTGCATGGTTATTTACAATTGCAAGAAATACATGCATCAGTCAAATTAGAACCCGTAAAGATTTTGAACAAATTGCCGAAGGTCAACTAAGCAGTGAATCTATTGTAACCGAAGATTTCGGATTGAAAAATGAAATCAAAAATGCTATCAATAAATTGCCTCTTTTACTAAAAGAAGCAATTGTTCTAAGAGAGTATCAGGACTGTACTTATCAGGAAATTGCCGAAATACTGCAAATTGATGTATCTTTAGCAAAAGTTAGAGTCTATCGTGCAAGAATTATCTTAAAAAAACTTTTAAAACCAATAGTCAGGGAACTCAATGAGTCTTGAAATTTTAATATCAAAGTATATAGACGGAGATTTGTCATCCATCGAAGATGCGCAATTACGAAATCTTTTGAAAGAAGAGCCGGGAGCAAAGCAAAATTTTGATGATTCTATAGAAATACATGTTGCTATTTGCGATGATGCAGATTCGATTGTAGTACCAAAATCATTGCTAAGGCAAACCG
>CAYUZZ010000390.1:0-3002 GCA_964449505.1 uncultured Hyphomicrobiales bacterium
CTCTTTCGATTTGGCTATGATAGAAAAGGACCAAATCCCCTTTTTTCATGATTCTTAAGTTATTACGTGCTTGATAATTACGTACACCGTCCCAATCAGTAAAACTGTCCTGTATTAAATCATCCCAAGAATATGTTTCCGGGTCGGATTTTATTAACCAATAAGCCATTATTTATTTAACGCCTCCAATACAAAATTTTCAAGACTTTTGCTATTGCCGGTTGTTTGTCTTAGATAAAAAGTATCAGAAATTGAATAAATAGCATTACTACTTCTCATCAAAAAAAATGAGGGCAATTCGTTTACCTTGAAAATACTTTCAAATGGGTGTTTGGTCATCTCGCTACTCATAGAGTAAATCTTGTAATTCGTACTTGGGATTCCAGCAGAATTGAACACTTTCATAATGGCAGGAAACTGCTGTTGAGTACCAGGGCAAGAGCAAGATGGCTTTACATAAAGTACAAAGCTATCTAAAGCAGGATCGAATTTATCTTTAATTTGATTTACTATGTTGCTGTCGGGTTGATAATTTTCTACTTCAATATCGTACCACTGATATCCCGGTGTTTTTGATAGAACCACTATATCCATGATATCTGCTTCAGAAGCCACAGGGTTACTTTCGCAAGAAACAAAAAGTCCTAAAATCACAAGTGCAAATAATTGAATCAAAATTTTCATAACAAATCCTTTTTTAAAATATCGCTAATGTACTAATATTAATAGACAATTTAAAAGCTAAAAAATTACAGATGAATTAAATATTTTTATTAAAATTTTTAAAAGGAGCTGTCGCCCTTTCAAAAACACCCTGCATATAGGCAATAGCCATACCGTAATTTGTTATAGGGATTCTGCTTTCTTTAGCATTATTGGTTCTATTTATCAATTGTTTTTTGGTTACTACACATGCACCACATTGTATTACCAAGGCATATTCGTCAATAGGTCTTGACAATTTATCCAACCCCGAAACAACATCGCAAATTATGTTCTTGCCGGTAAATGAGTTTAACCATTTTGGAATTTTTATCCTGCCAATATCATCGCACGAAACCTGATGTGTGCAAGATTCAAGTAGCAATACTCTATCGCCTTCATTTAATTTGGATATTTGACCAGTACCATCTAAATATGCATCATAATCACCTTTGTAGTGAGCAAGTAATATGCTGAAACTGGTTAAGAATACATCTTTGGGTATTAATTCATCAGCTAATTTGAATACTTGACTGTCAGTAATGGCTAATTTGGGCAAGATGGCACATTTCTCTAAAAAGGTTTTTACTTCATCTTCTTTCATCACTAAAGCAATACAATCATTATCCAGAATATCCCGTATCATTTGTACTTGCGGTAAAATCATTCTTCCCTCGGGGGCTTCACTATCTATTGGAGTGATTAGTAGAACTAAATCACCCTTATTGATTAATCCCTTCAGTAAGGATTTTTTTTCGGATTGTCGAGTTTGATGAATTTTGATTAATTCGTTTATCACAATATCGGTATTTTTATCTGTTAATGCGGAAAAATCAATCACATCCTTATTAAACTTATTTTTGAGTTGCTGCAATAGAGTATGGTCTGTTTGTACTAAATCAATTTTATTGGATATTATTAAGAAAGGAATTTTTAATTTCTCGAATTTTGAGATTAAATCCAATTCATACTTATCAAAATTATTTTCAGCAAATATCAAAATAGCCAAATCAATTTCATTTAGGGTATCTAAAGTCTTACTAATCCTGAGTTCACCCAATTTATTAAAGTCGTCAATTCCAGCAGTATCAATCAATACAGTTGGTCCAATTCCAAAAATTTCAATTATTTTTTTAACTGGATCGGTTGTTGTGCCGGCTACTTCCGACACTATGGCTATATCTTGATGAGTAAGGGCATTTATTAAACTGCTTTTACCAACATTTCTTCTGCCATAAATTCCAATATGAATGGCTGTATTCTTAAATTGTTTCATATTCTTTATAATTGTTAAAAATCCAACACTAAAATAATCAATAGAATTTAAACAAGATTTTAAAATATTGTGCAAAATACTTGATTTTTTTTTGTAAAATAATTAAAATTATGATATATTCGTAAAAATAATAATGTGACGTAATTATAATAATAAGATAATAGTATCACATAATAATGTTTTCCAAATAATAAATGGAGTATTGATATGACCCAAACCGAACACAGGGTTGGCAATTTGGTAAAAAAGTATGGTTCCAAAAGGGAGAGTCTTCTTCCAATTTTGGAGGGTATCTTCGAACAAGAGCATTATTTGTCTGATGAATCTATGATGGAAGTTGCCAAACAGTTAGATTTATCATCGGCAGATATTTATGGTGTTGCTACATTCTATTCATTTCTTGATACAGTACCAAGAGGAAAATATATTATAAGAGTATGCAAAACAATTGTTTGTGATATGAAAAATAAAACTCAAATTACAGAGACAATTGAAAATTTACTGAAGATAAAAGTTGGCGAAACAACCCTAAATAGAAAATTCTCTTTATTGTACACCAATTGTCTGGGTTGGTGTCATAAAGGTCCTGCAATGCTAATTAATGATGATGTTTATAATGAATTGACTCCTGAAAAGGTTACTGAAATAATAACAGAATATAAAAATAGGTAAGAGATATAATTATGAGTGAAATGAGATTAAAAAAAGTTGATGTTATTCTTGGGAATTATTCTCCTGAAAAATACAAAGTTTTGGCTGATGCAATGAAAAAACCTAATCAGGAAATAATCAAAGAACTTATTGACTCTGGTCTAAAAGGTCGAGGTGGTGCTGGATATTTAACTGGAATGAAATGGAAATTCGCTGCTCAATCGGAGGACGACCAAAAATATGTAATTTGTAATGCTGATGAAGGAGAACCGGGAACATTCAAGGACAGGGCAATTCTTTCCGAAGTTCCCAGAAAAGTTCTTTCTGGAATGGCAATTTGTGCCAAAGTGATTGGTGCCACAAAAGGATTTAT
>CAYUZZ010000391.1:0-2996 GCA_964449505.1 uncultured Hyphomicrobiales bacterium
TTCCCCAAATATCCATATACAAAAGATATTTGGGGAATTGTTCTTTCCGAACAATTTATTTAATAAGCAGCATTTTTTTTGATAAAAATTTATTACCATATTGAATAGTATAAAAATAAACGCCGCTTGCAATATTGGAAGCATTAAATGTTAATTTGTGAATTCCTTCTTTTCTGTAATCATTTACAAGTACGGAAACAGTTTCTCCTAAAATATTAATAATTTTCACCTTTACATCTCCACTTTTGGGAATTGAGTAAACGATAGTTGTTGTTGGATTAAAGGGATTAGGATAATTTTGCATCAATTCAAATTTTGTTGGAAGTTGAGTTAAATTTTCGGAATCTGTAGTTATATACGATTTAAGCGTTTGGAAAGTAAACTTATCATCCGATGAAATTGGGCGTTGTGTAAATATAAAATTTGAATCACCAACCGATGGTAGTATTACTGAACTTCCAGAAAATTCACTTCTCATGCTGGCATGATACTGTGGAAATGAAGTAGCATATTTCGAGGGCGTTAAAATCCCTACTTCTTCTTTAGGATTCCATCTTAGATTTGCATTGGTACTCGGCTCGATAATTACTAAATCCATTATTTCATTATCTGTTAAATTCCAAGCATAGAAAGGACACTTAACAACTTTTTTCCCAGTTGTATTATAAGCAGAATCAAGTGGATTTGCATAATTGCCATTGGAAAGAGTATCCGTATTTCCCCAGACTATGACCACATCTATTGGAGCTAATTTTTTATTCCCAGAACCAGAACCGACTGAAAAATTAATATTGTGACCGCTATTATTAACTATGTATGATCTCTCAATATCAAGAGCAAATTTGAAAATTGGATTTAATTCTACAGCAACACCTTCAAATTCTTCCGTTAAGTAAAAGACTCCTTCACCTTTATCAATTGGATAGTTATCAACAACTGTGGTTTGTGTCGTTAAGTTTTTAATTGAAGCATTGGAATTAAATTCGTCAACTATATTAAAATTTATTTCATAATTATTTCCAGTCAGTTTTGTTGAATCAATAACATGTACATAAAATCGGCTAGTTGAATTTCCTTCGGTATGCATTACTGTTTTAGATTGAATTACACCTTGTGGAAAAATTGGAGATACTTTTTTCGAAATTATATCATAATCATCATATTTACCCCAACTTGACCAAGTAACTAATAGTTCATTATTATCTGTCGAAATAAAATCGGGTTCCCATTGATAGTTATCTGAATAGTCATTTACCTTTGTTTCAAAACTTAGCTTATTTAAATTTTCATCAAAGACTTGCAAATAAACGCCTTCTCTACTTCCATCCTGTTGCCAACTTGACCAAACAACGGCAAAATTATTTTCTGTGGTTTTTCTAATTTTGGGTAACCACTGATAATTAACAGTTGTGCTATTAACCAAAACTTCGGTTCCTATTTTTTCACCCAACGAACCAAATTTTTGTAAATAAACTCCGCCCCAATGACCATCTTGATCCCAACTGCACCAAGATACAATAAAAGACATGTCATCAAAAGTTTCTACATCGGCAAACCATTGGAAGTTTTCTGTATAAGTGTTTATTAAAAATTCATCTTTTAATAAAGAACCATCGGCTGCAAATATTTTTCCATAAAGGTCATATCCTGGATTACTTGTTCCATCATTGAGTGTTTCCCAAGATTCCCAAATAACAATGAAACTTCCATTATTGAAATGCTTTATGGTTGGTCTTCCTTGTCCGCTATTTGTAGTAGTATTTACTAAAGTTTCAATACCAATTTTGTTACCATCGGAATCAAATTGTTGCAAATAAATATCCTTGCTATCAATTTGAAACCACGATTCCCAAGTAACGACAAAGCTTCCATCGCTATTCATTGTTGCAGCAGGTTTAGTTTGTGAGTTTTGTGTTGTTGTGTTTATTAAAAACTCATCACCAACTGGTTGATTGTTTTTGTAAAGTCTTCCTTTAATATCAAAAATGCTGTCAAAATTTCCAGTGTGCGAAGCCCAAACAATAACAAAATTTCCATTTCCATTTATTGAAAGTGCTGGGCGTTCTTGCTCATTATCCGTTACAGTATTGACTAATGTTTCACTTCCAACTTTATTGTTATTTGAATCGAACAATTGAAAATAAATATCACTCTGTGAATTTTGTGTTGCTTGATTTTCCGAATCCCAAGCAATTATGCAATTGCCTGCTGCATCTCTTGCAATATGAGAATCGCGTTGCGTTGTATCAGTTCGTGTATTTACTAAAACCTCTGTTTGTCCAAAAACAAATGAGGTAATTAACATAAAAGTAATTATTAAAAATTTCATCATTTTCTCTATTTCATTTGAAAATCTTGAAGTGGATAAGAACTTGCATCACTTAAATTATAATGCCACCATTCTGAACCATAAATATTTAACTTTCCATAAGTATTCATTGCAGTTTTTAAAAGCTCACGATTGTTTATTACTTCTTGAGTTAGATTGTTATTGCTGTGAGAAGCAGCATCGCTGAAATCATCAAATTTAGTTGGCATTGCTAATTCTTCACCAGTTGCCAAATCAATTAAAGTTACATCAATTGCGCCACCTCTGTTATGCATTGATCCGCTTGCTGGATCAGCAATATAGGTTGGATTTGGATATATGGCGAAAAATAAATATTGAATTGCTCTTGGACGATAACCATCCCATATTTTAATTCCAATTCCTTTAGGATAATTTTTTCCGTTATGCGATGTAACAATTCGTAAATAATCTTGTGCAAGCTTTAGTGCATTAGCCATTTTTAACAAAACCAAAGTTTCGTTACAAGTGTAAAATTTAGGAAGAGGAATGTCACCTTTTGTTGGAATATTTAAGAAACTATGATTTGGTGTTGAGTAACGTAAGTCAATAGCAATATCTGGAATTAAATCTTTGGGATTTACTAATTCGTCAAGCCCAGTTTGCGCAAATAAAATTGAAGACATAAGAAATAGAAAAAGGATTTTCA
>CAYUZZ010000392.1:0-2996 GCA_964449505.1 uncultured Hyphomicrobiales bacterium
ACTCTATCAATATGTCAAAGAACTTTGGGCTACCGCTTTCGCGGTTTCGTTCAACCCTGTATTGACCCGATTGAAATTAGTGTATTTGGCGTGTTATCGAGAAAAACAAATCTTGATAAGAGACCGCTATGTTCAATAAATGTTATCATAAGTTATTTAATTAAATTAGTTAATTATTTGGTTTGTTATGCCAAAAATAGATTTCGGTTTAACATTCCATCTATTTATTCATTCTAACAATCTAAATTATTCCAAGAAATACATTTCCTATTCAAATCCCGTAAAACCTTCTTCCCAACAACTACACTCTGCATTTCTTGAAAATTAAAATAATTAAAAAGATATATTTATCAAAACATATAATAAGGTTTTGAATAAAAGTCTTATCAAAAGATTCCGGATCAAGTCCGGAATGACAGAGAGAAAAATGTAATGCTTAACTTGATTCAGCATCTATTAAAAAAGCAATTTTTATTTGGTTTTTAGTATTAAGCTGTAGTATTATTTCCCAAATATCCAGGAACATATTCTACACGTTTAATTTTATTTGTGGGCGTTGTTAAAAAAGGCGAAGTTTGCTCAACAACCTTATTTATTTGTGAAAATGAAGGTAAATTTTTATTCGTTTCACGTCTTACGTTTTCCAGTATTTCAACTACATTTGATGCAATTTTATTCTCATTACTTGTGTTTTTAAGATTTTCAATATATGTATAATCGGGCAAAATACGTGCTACTAAATGATTATCAGATTTATAAACTATCACTTCTTCCACAAATGGTGATTCAAGCAGTTTTGCTTCAATCACTTCTGGATAAATATTTTCACCCGAAGGACCAATAATTACATTTTTTGAACGCCCTGTAATAAATAAAAATCCATCTTCATCAAGATAGCCCTTATCACCAGAAATGAACCATCCATCTTTTGTAAATGATTTGCTCGTTGCTTCTTCGTTTTTGTAATAGCCTTTCATTACGTTTGGACCTTTTATGCAAATTTCACCGATTCCACTTTTTGAATCAGCATCCATAATTTTTATTTCTACGTCCGTAACTGCATGACCAGGAGAACCCATTTTTTGAGTTTCCATCGATGAAAAAGTAACTAATGGAGCGCACTCGCTTAAACCATATCCGCAACAATATGGAATTTCACCTTCAATTAAAAAGGTTTCAACTTCGGGTGAAAAACTTGCTCCACCAATTATAACACAGTCCAATTTACCACCGAAAAGCTTTTTAATCTTTTTCCCAATAATTTTATTTAACAATCTTTTTGTTATTTTACCTTTGGATAGCAGTTTGAATAATCTATTTTGTGCAATTGTTGGAAGCACTCTTTTTTGGTAAATTTTTTCAAATACTAATGGAACAGAGCCAAAAATGGTTGGTTTTACTAATTGCATTGTTTCTAATAATACTTTTGGAGATGGTTTTTTTTCCATAAAGACTATACTTGCGCCACAATAAATAATTGATAAAAATGAGGAGGTTGAGCCGAAAGCGTGTGCCATTGGAAGAATTGACAACACAACACTTTTTTCGGTTATAACTTTTAATAAATCAGGACCTTCAAAAATATTACTAACAAGGTTTTTATGCGTTAATATAACTCCTTTTGAATGCCCTGTAGTTCCTGAAGTATATAATATTTCAGCAATATCATCTTCCTCAATTTCATATTTTGGCGAGCCAGAAAGTTCATTTCCAATTGCTTGAATAACTTTATCTGGAAATTCGATTATCTTTTTCCAAATATTATTGTCTTTAGAATCGGGGTCTAATACCAAAAAATCATCCAGTCTAATAACAATTTTCATCTGATTTAACTTAAGGTTTAGAGTATCGTGCAAAATATTAGAAATAAAAATTCCTTCTGCATCGGAATGACGAATTATATGTTCAATATCGGATTCAGGAAATCCTTCAAGTACAGGCACAGCAACAGCACCCATTGTCATAATTGCCATAAATGCAATTGCCCAATTGGGAGATGATGTGCCAAGAATAACGATTTTATCACCTTTTCTTATACCCAATGCTTTTAAGGTTGCCTGTAATTTCTGAACCCTCTCACCAAACTCGGAAAATGAAAATGGCTTTTCGCCAACCAAAGATAAAGATGGATTATTTGGATATTTTTCTAATACTTTTTCAAAAAATAAATCAATAGTGTATTGCGAGAGTCCGAATTTCATTTTTTAGCTCAAAAAATTATGACAAATGATTTAATTCAAATTTTATCTATTACTAATAATTTCAAAAAAAATTATACTACTAACAAAGTATTAAAATTAAATTTCAATTTAATAATTTTATTTTAATTTCAGTAGCCGAATCTTTAAGAATAATCTAATATTTTACCTTTGAAAATATTTTAAATTAATATTCACCTTATTCATACACATGACCCAGACCTTGAAGGTTTCGCTAATAAAAATTAAAATATTGAATTCTTTGCGATTCCTCTTAACAAAACCTTCAAGGTTTTTAATTCTTGCCTAACGTAAGTTAATATTAATCCAAATTTGATAAAAGTTAATTTTGTTTTTGATTTCAATTGTATATCTTTGAATCAAATTTTTAATAACTAATAGTTTGTATAAAAACATTAGGTAAAATATGTTAAAAACAAAATCAATCATTTTATTAATTTCAATAATTTTAATGAGTTTTAGCGTGGATATGAAAACGGAAGTGGAAAAACAGATTAACGAAAAATTTGAAAAAGTTGAAGGAAATTTTGCCTTTGCATTTAAGATAGTAGGAAGTGAGGTTAATTCAATTTTAATAAATGAAAAAGAGATGTTTCATGCTGCCAGCACAATGAAAACTCCAGTTATGATTGAAGCATTTAAGCAAGATGCAAATGGAGTTATTTATTTGCAAGATTCTCTAATTGTGAAAAATAGTTTCAAAAGCATTGTTGATGGAAGTGAGTTTTCACTTGATATAAATCGAGATTCTGGCGACAAAGCTTATGAAATGATTGG
>CAYUZZ010000393.1:0-2968 GCA_964449505.1 uncultured Hyphomicrobiales bacterium
ACCCCCTCAACGCCCTTGCAAACAATAATTACGCTTACACTTTGGCAGAGCGTGGTTTAAATTTGAGAGAGGCACTGCTGATGTCGCAGACTGCAGTTGAAAAAGAACCTGAATCCTCTGCCTATTGGGACACTTATGGCTGGATTTATTATCGAATGGGAAATCCCGAAAATGCAGAAAAATACATTAAGAAATCAATAGAATTGGGGGAATCTTCCGGTGAAGTTTATGAGCACTTAGGAATAGTTCTGTTAGAACTTAAAAAAAACGATGAAGCAATGAAAGCTTTTGAAAAAGCGTTAGATATAGAACCCGACAGAAAAATATCAAAACGAAACTTAGAAATATTAAAAAATAATTAAATGGGAATATTATGTTTGTAATAATTGGGGTAGCTGTAGTGTTTGTTTGTGTATTTGGTGGCTTTTTATGGGCGGCACATTTTAATACAGATGCGATTGCTTTTTTCCTTCATCCCTATGAATATATTATTATTGGCGGTGCCACTGTAGGGTCGATGCTTATCTCAAACCCACTATCACTAAATATAAAAATTATTCAGGGCTTGTTTGGTACTCTGAAGGGGGCTAAAATAAACAAGCAATCTTACTTAGATTTGCTCAAGTTGTTGTACGAATTATTCCAATTTGCCAAAAGAGAGGGTTTAATTGCACTTGAGCAACATATTGAAACCCCTGACCAAAGTTCAATTATTTCAAAATATCCTACATTTTTAGCCAATCACCACGCAGTAGATTTCCTTTGTGATACTTTGAAGGTTGTATTATCGGGAGGCGTTCCAGCACATGAATTGGAAGAATTAATGGAGCTGGATATTGAAAATTTACATGAGGAAGAGCATTACGCACCAGCGGCTCTAAATACTGTATCCGACGCCTTGCCGGGTTTAGGTATTGTTGCAGCAGTTTTGGGCATCATTGTAACAATGCTTGCAATTACAGAGGGTGCCGAAACTGTAGGTAAAAAAGTAGGTGGTGCACTTGTGGGTACTTTTATGGGCGTTTTATTAGCTTATGGATTCGTTGGACCATTCGCTCGTAACATGGAAAGAACAGTACAAAAAGAGGCAAAATATCTTGAGTGTATAAAAGCTGCATTGTTAGCCTTCGCTAAAAGTATGCCTCCCTCTGTTGCCGTTGAATACGGTAGAAGAGCAATTGACCCAGAAAATAGACCATCATTTAAAGAAACTGAAGAAAATATAAAGAGTTAATAATTATGGCAGACGAACAACAACACCATAAAGAACAACCTATAATAATCAAAAAGGTTAAAAAAGGTGGAGGGCATGGTGCTCACGGTGGAGCATGGAAGGTTGCTTATGCGGATTTTGTTACAGCTATGATGGCTTTTTTTATTGTTATGTGGATATTAGCATCCTCAGAACAAGTCAAACAAAATGTATCAGAATATTTCAACCACCCTGACAGATTTGATGTATTTACAGGCGACCGTAAAACTGGCCCAATACCAGTAGAACTTGACGTTGGTCAGAAACCAAATACTAAAACTGGCGTAGGGGAAGCAAAGAAAGATTATGTTATCAAGTTTGACCAAAAAGCAAGCGATACACTTTATAGTCAGGTGATTGACAAGGCTATGCGTGATAGCGTAGAAGCAAGGCAAAAAGTAGAGCAGCTTGGTTTCCAACTTCAGCGAAAATTCAAGAATTTATTAACAGAAAGACCTGAACTTGATAAAATACTTTCTTCTATTAAAATTGAAATGACAAAAGAGGGGCTTCGTATAGAGCTAATTGAATCTACAGAGTCATTATTTTTCGAAGTTGGGAGCTCTAAATTACGCCAAGAAGCAATAGATATTTTAGTTTCTTTGTCCCACGAAATTGGAAAACTTCCAAATTTTGTCGAAATTGAAGGACACACCGACAGTAGGTCATATAGCTCAAAAACTGGATATAATAATTGGGACTTATCAACAGACAGAGCTTTGTCAGCCCGAAGGATTTTAGATAAAAGTGGACTTTGGGAAGGTCAAATGATCAAAGTAACTGGATTTGCAGACAAACAGTTACGCAATCCTAACAATCCTTTCGATGCTTCCAATCGCAGAATTAGTATTTTAATTAAACAAATTTCAGCAGACCAATTCCTTCCATCTAAATCAGAGGTGCAATAATGGAAAATTCAAATAAAATTTTAATAGCTGACGATGACCATGCAGCATTGGCAAGCATAGAAAGATTACTATCCACAACAATTAAGGATATTGAAATTATCAAGGCAGATAACTCGAATGCTGCACTTAATATAATTTTAAGTAAAAAACCTATGATTGCTGTTTGTGACTTACACATGCCTGGTGGTTCTGGGCTTGATATTCTCCGCAAAGTAAGATCAGATAGTGAAGTAAAAGATACATATTTTATTTTATTATCCTCCACTAATGAAAAGGAAAATAAAGCAAAAGCTTATGAATTTGGAGTAGATGCTTATCTTGCAAAACCAGTTGATTCGAATCAATTCATTTCCAAAATTCAATCTGCACTCCGCTTAAATAAAATGCAGGTTCAAATTAAAAAAGAGAATATCCTTTTAACAAAACTCGCAGAAGAATTAGAAAAAGAATTGCAAGACATGATTAAACTCGCAGTTAAATTTCTCCAAGCAAGAATACCTGCTTCTTTCGATATGCTAAGAAGAGTTGCCGATGCTTCTGTTTGGATTGCCCAAACTTATGGCGACTCAACTACCGAAGAAATCAGAGATATAGAAGTATCAGCTTATCTATCACAAGCGGGCAGAATTTTCTTACCTGATAATTTACTTAAAACGCCAGTTTTATCAAATGGTTTGCCGACCGACCCAATTATGTACCAAGTTCCAACTTCTGGCAGTGAGATTGTAAGTAGTGTAAGACGGTTTAAAAATGTGGCTGAAAATATTAAACATATTTACGAGAATTTTGATGGCACTGGCATCCCGGA
>CAYUZZ010000394.1:0-2962 GCA_964449505.1 uncultured Hyphomicrobiales bacterium
TCCCAGTCCAACGTTCTGGCACAAAATAATCTAATTTCTTTTTATACTTTGATTTTAACTGCTTTAGTTTTTCTTCTATTAATATTAAGTTTCTAATTGGCATAAGATAATTTAGTTATACTTAAAATACAAAAATAAGAAACTTATAAATACGTGAATATACGAATTGATATATTAACCAAAGATTATGAATACATTAAGATTATTCCTAATAATAATTCTAACTACTACTGCTCTTGTTGCATCTGATAAAAAAAATGGGAATGACTATGTAAAAGTGCTTATAGAAGGTAGTCATAGTGAGCTGCAGGCTGGTACTCAGTTAGTATTGGTCTTTACTTTTAAAATGGAAAAAGATTGGCATATATACTGGAAAAATCCCGGTGATGCGGGCTTACCCACTAAAATTGATTTAGATCTGCCCGAGGGCATTATCGCCGATGAACTGCATTGGCCTATACCCGAAAAAATTAAATTTGATGATTTTGTAAATTATGGCTATAGCGACTCTGTGAAGCTTATATATCCAATTAATATTCCAATTAATTCTAAAATTGGAGATTATGAAATTAAAGCTAATATTAGTTGGTTGGTTTGCAAAGAGGAATGTTTGCCCGGTAAAATTAGTAAGATTGTAAAATTTAAGATAGGTTCGGAAAATATCCTTAATGATATTTCTGGTGGAATTAGCCTGAAAGAATATCCTTCCGTACTTAAGGAAAATCAAGGTGTTTCGTTCATGAAAAATGATACACTTATTATGCAAATAGGATATAAAAATATAAATCCCGTTAATATTTATGCCGAATATTTTCCATTAGACGAAGGAATTTATATTTACTCTGGTATTCTTACTTCTTTGGAAGATAATAATATTATTGAAATTAGCCTGCCATTAGACCCATATAGGGCTAATAATCCATTAGAAAGCTATGGATTGATTATAATCAGGCGATATGGCGACCACAAAGTTTTGTCGTCGTACTACCTAAAAAGTAAAATAACGAATTGATTTTTTTATTTAATAACAAGGTTTGATATGAAACAACTAAAATATATGATACTTGCAGTTTTAATTATCACTGCAAGCAATTTAATCGCTTCACAGGAAGCAAAAATTGGAGAAAAAGCTCCCGATTTTACCCTAAGCGATAGCAAAGGAAATACACATAAATTGAGCGATTTTGCTGGCAAATATGTCGTGCTGGAGTGGATAAATTTTGACTGCCCTTTTGTGGTAAAACACTATAAAAGTGAAAATATGCAACAACTTCAAAAAAAATATACTAACAAAGGTGTAGTCTGGTTATCAATAAACTCGTCTGCCAAAGGCAAACAAGGAAATTTTGATAATGCTGAAATCAATAAAAGAATTAAGGACCTTAATGCAAATATGACGGCTTATTTGATTGATGAAGAAGGTAATGTGGGTAAAATGTATTCTGCCAAAGTAACTCCACACATGTTTATTATCGACAAAAAAGGAATTTTGATTTATCAGGGTGGAATTGACGACATTAAATCAACAGAAATTGAAGATATTGCCAAAGCTAAAAATTATATTAAAACAGCACTTGATGAAGTATTGCAAGGCAAGGAAATTTCTGAAAAAACTACCCCACCTTATGGTTGCTCTGTTAAATATAAATAAATTAAAAATAAAAATATTCGTCAACTAATTTTTTGAAATTACTTAGATGAATTAGCAACCAGGTATTAAATTGGAATTAAATCTATTATATATATTCGGATAAACAATGGAATCACGTTACAAAAGCTACGTTTACGTAGAAAATATCAGCAATTATGAAGGACAAGAAGTAACACTGAAGGGCTGGGTTTATAATAAAACCGGGAAAGGAAAACTTAATTTCATTCAACTAAGAGATGGAACCGGAGTAATACAATGCGTAGTTTTCAAAAATAATGTAAGCGAAGAATCTTTCGAAATAGCAAAAGACCTTGGACAGGAATCCTCTATTCAAGTAAGTGGTAAAGTTATTGCATCGGATAAAGCCCCTGGTGGTTTCGAGATCGATGTTAACAACCTGAAGTTAATTCACCAAGCAAGCGAATATCCCATTACACCCAAAGACCACGGTGATGCTTTTCTGATAGAACACCGTCATTTATGGTTGCGGTCATCGCGACAGCATGCTATTATGAGGGTTCGCTCGGCAGTAATGAAAGCAATACGTGATTTCTTTGATGGGAATGGATTTAAGTTAATGGATTCACCCATTCTAACTCCAAATGCCTGCGAGGGTACATCTACCCTATTCGAAACAGAGTATTTTGATTTAGGCAAAGCTTATTTGTCGCAATCTGGACAATTATATGCAGAGGCAACAGCACTTGCCTTAGGTCGAGTATATACATTTGGTCCTGCTTTCAGAGCAGAAAAATCGAAAACCCGCAAGCATCTTACAGAATTTTGGATGGTTGAGCCTGAAATGGCTTTTTTCGATTTGAATGATGATATGGATTTAGCAGAGGATTTGGTAGAATATATTGTCCAATATGTCCTGAAAACTTGCACCCGTGAACTGAATGTATTAGAAAGAGATATTTCGGTACTTGAAAAAATCAAAAGACCTTTCAATAGAATGAGTTATACCGAAGCAGTAGATTGGTTAATCAAAAATGATATTCCACTTATCAAAAAAATTGATGGTGAGGATGTAGAAATTAGACCATTCCCTTGGGGTGAGGATTTCGGTGCTGTGCAAGAAGAAGCCATAATGGAGCAGTTTGATAAGCCTTGCATTATCCATCGCTATCCAACCGAGATTAAGGCATTCTATATGAAACGAGACCCAGAAAACCCTAAAGTGGTTCTTGCCATGGATATGCTTGGACCCGAAAAAGCGGGAGAATTGATAGGTGGAAGTCAGAGAGAAGATAATTATGATTGGTTGCTGGAAAGAATTAAGAACGAAAATTTACCAGAGGAAGAGTTCCA
>CAYUZZ010000395.1:0-2960 GCA_964449505.1 uncultured Hyphomicrobiales bacterium
GGCAACCAGTGTTACTTTAACTTCTATTTCTTTTTCATCTCTAACAATAGTTACATCAACAGTGTCGCCTGCTTTGAACTCCCTAATTTTATACATAAAATCATACAAATTTTTGATAGGAGAGCCGTTAATTTTTGTGATTATATCATGCTGAATTAGACCGGCTTTTTCTGCTGGACTACCTGGTGATGCACCATTTATTTTGCAACCGACGGGACTTTCCTCAAATCCCGGTATAATGCCAAACCATACATTCGAGTATGCTGCATCGCGGTTAGCTGGTCTTTCGGTTTTTGATGACTCCACATAAACTGGTTTATTGTCGTTGTCGGCAATACTTTTAATTATCTTCGATGAAAAATCAATAACTTTTATCATGCCATCATAGTTAATTTTATCCCAATCATCACTTGGTTTATGGTAGTCTTCGTGCACGCCCGTAAAAATCATCAGTACGGGTATTTTCTCGGCGTAGAAGGACGAATGGTCTGATGGTCCGTATGCATCTGATGCTTTAATTATTTTCTGACCTGTAAATGTAGTAAGACTATCGGCAATGGATTCAAAAATAGTGGCAGAAGAAAATCCGAATATAGTTAATTCATCTTTTAATCTTCCAATCATATCAAAATTTAGCATTGCTATAATTTGGTCTTTATTTACAGGAAGATTTCTTACAAAATATGAGGAACCAAGCAAACCCATTTCTTCGCCAGAAAATGCACAAAAGATGAGTGGTCTTTTAGTGGGATTTTTAGCGAAATAATCAGCAAACTCTAACATTGCTGCTACCCCCGACGCATTATCGTCGGCACCGTTATGAATCATTGGTTTTTTACCTGTATATCGCGACGTTGGACCACCCATTCCAAGATGGTCATAATGGGCACCTATTACAATATACTCGCCTTTGAGCAATGGGTCTGTGCCTTCTACATATCCGCAAATATTATATGTTTGGGATTTATTTTCGCTGAGGTCCGCAGAAATTTCAACTGTTACATTTGGCAATATGAAACTACCCGGCTTCTTATATTTGATTATAGAATCTTCGATTTGAATAAGAATTCTATTCTTTGGAAAGAATTTAGTGAGTGATTGTCTTTGTGCTTGGATGGCAACTATACCTGAATTTCCGCCGACATTAGAATAATCCAATCTTTCGAAAACATTCATTGAATCGCCTTGAATTTTAATCATTATCAAACCAAGTGCTCCCTTATTGCGTGCATTTGTAGCCTTGTAACGCAGGTCGGTATATCTAGAAAATTCTCCATCTTTTTTCTCACCATCCGGAGATTCGGACATAAGTATAACTATTTTCCCTTTTACATCTATGCCTTCGTAATCATCGTATTTAAGCTCTGGGGCACTAATTCCGAATCCAACAAAAGCAACCTCTCCATTTACTTTGCCATTATCACTAAATGCGAGTGGTGAAAAATCATGACTTAATTCCCATGATTGTTTCATACGGGGCCAACGTTCTTTGGGAACACCAATTCGTTGAACAATAGTCTCGAAAGTAACGATATTATTATCCCCAGCACTATACGAGGTAGTTACATCGAAAGATTGTCTATAAGAGTTGTTGAATGGCTTCAATCCAGAAGCCTTAAATTTTGTTTCAACGAATTTTGCAGCCTGCTCCATGCCGTCTGTGCCAGGAAATCTACCCTTTAATTCATCGGACGCCAAGAATTTGACAATATCTCTAAGGGCACTCTTATCCAAAGTAATAGAATCCTGTGAATGCAAAAAGTTAGAACTAAAAACAATAAATAATGGAATTAAAATAAATTTATAAAGTGATTTCATAATTGCACCTATAATAAATAATAAAGAACAAAAATACTTAATTAATAGGGGAATAACAAAATAGTTACAAAGTCTGATAAGAATTTTTAACTATATTTTTTATTAGAATTTGATAATTTTTTAAAAAAAAGTATTATAAAATTTTGTCAGTTTAGTAAAGTTTATTAAATTGCATGGAATGAAATGTGCAATTTATTACACAGTTTATAAAAAGTAGTAGTTTTAATGATGAACTGAGTTAAAATCTCTCAAAAAAAATGAGGAAATTATGATATTGAATAGAAATGGAAAAATTAATACGATTATTATATTACTGACAATTATTTTTATTTTTGTAGGCTCTGTAAACGACGCAGAAGCAAGAAGAAGAAAAAAGAAAAGAACTTACCACCCCAATATTACCAAACAACAAGCTATTGATATTATCAGAACTAATTCAGAAAGTGTAAGCGAAATAGCCGGACTGGAGCCCAAAGTAGTATCAAATGCAGAAGCAAACGCCTTGAATGCAACTGATGGGGAAGGATTATCTACAGAAGTAGGTGATCGTGGAGAAGTAATCGAGGAATTGGAACAAGAGGATGATGTACTTGTAAGTATTGAGGAATTTAATACTTTATGGGGTTCTTATCTTGATGAAGAAATCGAATCACCATATACAGGCTATGGAATTCAGAAGTCTGAAATTATGAACGAGATAATGGGTAAATTGGGGACTCCATACAAGTTTGGTGGTACAAGTGACGGTGCTATTGATTGCTCGGCTTTTACCCAAAAAATATTTTTAGAATCTGCTGATGTGCTGTTGCCAAGAGTTGCCCGCGAACAGATAAATGTTGGCAAAAAAATAAGTAGAAAGAATCTTGAGTTTGGTGATTTAATTTTCTTTTATACATATTCTAAAAGGTTTGCTTCCCACGTTGGTATTTATCTTGGCGATAATCTTTTTGCACATGCAAGCTCTAAATATGGGGTTACTGTTTCGTCGTTAGAAAGTTCTTATTACAAAAAGAATTTTATTGGTGGACGTCGCCTTACTTCCAAGGATATTGCAAATTATGGTGTTAAGAGAAACGAATATTTAAATGCTGAAAGAAGTGTTAAGCATAAGTAATTTATAAATTTAAAACAATTTAAAAAGG
>CAYUZZ010000396.1:0-2959 GCA_964449505.1 uncultured Hyphomicrobiales bacterium
TTAAAAAATGAGGGTAGTTTAATTAAATAAACTACCCATTTAAAACTAAAAAGTAACTGTATAATCGCCAGTTGAATTAGTGGTAATACCAGCCAATGGTATTACTGTATTATCTAATTGTGGATATTCATCACTATGAATAATAGTCAAAAATGTACCAATTGGAAATTCAAGACTTCTGTCACTTACTGAAAATTGATTTGTTCCTATCTGACCGACAATTGGACCAACATTTGCATTAAGTACAAAGTAGCCCTCATTTGGGGAAGGAATTATAGGTGTTGTTGTTGTTGTCGTTGTTGTTGATCGCAAAGTGCAACCAACACCTTTAAATGGGCAATTTGAAAAAGGAGGAGAACCTCCTGGATCTTCTCTCGTTACTTCAACAGTTTGTGTTGTTGTTGTCGTTGTTACAGAGAGAGCTAATTCACTCATCATAATAAAAAGTGACATTAATATAAAAACATTCATAATACTTTTCATGAGAATAATCTCCAAAAAAAATTAAAAAATCGTTAAATAAAGCACAGAAAAAAAATCACTTAGCAGTTTCAACAATTTTTCGTATCTTTGCATTGCTGTGCTTGGCAGAAACTTATGTACTTCTACCATACGAAAAATTTTGAATGGGAACTGTGGTTTCCTTCAGAAAAAGAATAAAAAGCCGGAGTCGAAACCACATCAGTTTTTCTTCGGCTTTTTTATTTTACAATCATATATTTTTTCCCCTATATAATAAATCAGGAATTAGGAATTAGCAAACAATAACACTTTTTATTTCTCTATTATTAAAATTTGATACAAACAAAATTACAAAAATTTTATGAAATATTAAAATGAATTTTTCTTAACACAATAATGAATTTTCATCGAATTAATATCATTGCTCATGTGGGGCAAGAAACAATAAAAAAAGCCACTCTCGGAATTTGGTAGTGGCTATTTTTTATATTTCATTTTTATTCTCAAATTTTTAATAAAATTGTAACAACTCTAACATATATATGTACTTTTTTAAGAAAAAGGTGACATATTTTTTTAATTATTTAAAATTTAATTATTTTTATATTCCTTATGTTTATTTTTTACAAACTTCTCAATACTATTTCCTGCCTTCACAAAATAAACACCTTTAGGTATATAACAACATCAATTTATAACTACTTTAATATATTTATTGGATGATCCCAATTTGACATTTAAAAAATAAATACCTGATGTTAATTGTCCAGGATACCAAATTAATTCACCAGAATGATTGTTTATTATATGGAAATCGAACTTATTATTTGCTGATATGACTGCACCTACTAGATTTAAAGTTTCAAATCTAAATAGTGATGGCTCCAAGGCACTATCCCAATATATTTTAAATCTGACATATTGATTAGCAGGATTGGGTATTGGATTTGATATATAAATTGAATTATATTCATTATTTATCTGATTATCAACGTCAGTTTGTATATCAGGTTTATTAAACCAAACCACCATCTTTTTGAAAAGGGAATCATAAGCTATTATCTTGTACAAACTGTCATTAAAGGATTCCATATTTTGTATGGAATATCTGTCAAAAGGAGAAATTTTTGTCCAGTTTTTCGGATTATTATTAAAATCTCTATTTTCATAAACATTAAATTCAGTGCCGTTGGATAATACCCTTATTGTAATAAAATAATAATATTCACCTATTTTTACTACACCTGGCATTGGTGGGTCATAATAATCATCAGAAAAGATTTTTTCTAAGGTTTTTTCTGAAATTTTATATCTATATATACTCGTCTTCATAACACTATCCTCATTCAATTCAACATAATGGAAGAATAAATCATTATTGATTCTCGAAATTGTATAGTGGCGTATTTTACTTTCAAATCCGTTCATATTAAAATCGAATTCTTTTTCCCAAGTATAACCTCCATCCTTTGATATAATGACACTTGAAAATATACTATCAAAGTATGTCTGAGAACCCTTTTTATACGGGTATTTATAATTCGTTGAAATTGCTATTATTGAATTATCCTCCAATTTATCAATAAACAATAACCAAGTAGAATCTAAAACTGTTCTGTTAATTTCATTAAATTCATTTTTTAATCGAAATAAAATTGAATAGCAATTTGACTTGAAAATACCAGGTAGCATAATTAAAGCTGTATCCTTATAAGAAATACATCTTAAATCTTTAGATTTATCGTAACGCATCGATTCATTTTGTTGAAGACTAACATTCTCGCAATTATCATTTGTATAAGCAATATTGAAGTTTTCAGTGGAACTACTTAAAAAATAACAACCATTGTTTTTATTTAAAAAGTATCCAATACCATAACTATATAAATACCCAAATAATGCATTTGAAAAATATTTGTCATAGTTCTTTTGTGATAGCCAAGTTACTCCACCGTCATTTGATTTGTTGAATTTTAAATATGGTTGAATTTGTGTCGAACTTTGAGCATCAAAACGAGTTATATAATTCAGATTATTTAAATGAGATTTTAGTTCCCAATCTGCACCAGAATTATAAGACATATATATCAATTTATCTTTTCCTACTGCAACAATTGTTTTATCGTTAATAAATTTAACGTCCGTAAATACTAAGCCGGATATATATCTGTCATTTATTTCTGATTTAATTGATATACTACCCTTAGTTTGTTTATTAACTTTTACAAAATATAATGAATCCAATTTATAATCAGAAAAATTGACATTGTATATTTGATAGATTTCATTATTTTTTAGGCAATAAATTCCCTTAGCTTTAGGACTATGAATATGATTTATCGAATTACCATCATATCCATACAACATTAAATTATGACGAAAATAGGCAAATTGATTATCAGCTATCAATTCAATCGGTAAACTGCAATTATCGCATATTCCATAATTTTTCAAATCAATAAAGGATTGCTGTTTATTATTTAGGCCTATTGATTTA
>CAYUZZ010000397.1:0-2934 GCA_964449505.1 uncultured Hyphomicrobiales bacterium
TAAAATATTATTTTGGAAAAAATCTATATGACCCAAAACATGATAAAAAATCATAATGTTCAACCAATCGGGGTTATTATCATTATAGTAAGATATGGCAGGTCTGGAGTTGATAACAGTTTCGTAGGGGTTATTAGGATATAGTTTATACTGCCCTTTACCCTTCAAAACTTCTACATCATTTACCCAATAATCATAAAGTGTTGGAATCATACCTTTTGGACTTAGTTCTATCAAGTCTTGGTTAGTAACAATATACTCGAGTGTTTCGTTATCGAATCTAAGCCCTGCAGCCCTGGCTCGAACCTTGCACTCCTCCATTATTTTTTTTTCACTTTGCTCAATAATTTTCATATTTTTCTCGATATATTAGCGGGCATTTTGTTCAACTAATTTACGAATGCCTTCAATTATTCTATTTTCATCAGCATCTGTTGCCGTAAAAACATCCATTTTAATTAGTTCAGATTTAGATTGCAACAATCCAGAGTTTTGCATATATTTTTCAACAGTAGTAAGCCCCGAACCACTCCACCCATTTTTGGCAATAGTAACTCCCATTCTTGATGCATAGGATAAAATATGGTCAATTTCATCTAAAGCACGTTTACCCTCGTTGTCCCAATCATCACCATCGGTACCATAAAAAACATACACATTATTATTCTTGGCAAGCTGTTCTTCTTCCACAATTTTATTAACAAGTTCGAAAGCGGGCCATACATTTGTTCCTCCGGCAACTGATGAATTGTGATATGTGTAAAAATCAGGAACTTCTTTTGCGGTTTGGTCGTGAAGTATAAATCTAGTTTGTACATTTTGATTATATTGATACATAAGCCAGCTATAAATAAACAAATGCTGTGTGGTGATAGTTTCAGTGGGTTTACCTTGCATTGAACCTGAAAAATCACGCAAGAAAAACACTATTGCACTTGTCTCAAAATCTTTTTCTGGAGACAAAATTCGATAAATATAATCATTTGGATTTAGTATCAAATCTTCAGGTTTGAATATATCAGATACATTTATGTTTCCAAGAATTATGTTGGTTTTAATAATTTTTTTTAATGTTTCCTTTTTATCCAGAATTTGGCCAAACCTTCTGTTGCGATCAGTCAAATCGTAAGTATATTTTGAAAATGAGCGTTTATTTCCTTTGGCTTTCAAATTTGGAAGTTGAAATTTCTCAGTTAACACTTTACCCAAATCAAATGCATCTGCAATTACATCATGCCCGCCACCTTCTCCCTGTCCAGATCCTTGTCCCTCGCCCTGGCCAGGTTCTGGCTGTAGTGGTGATTCACCTATAACTTCACCTTCTTCTCCTTCACCCGCCCCACCCATCTGGTCTTCGTCTGTATAAGAATCATCGTGGTAAAACTTGGCTTCTGTTGTTGTTGGTACTATCACCACCTGTTGATTATTTTTACTAGGTTTTACAATTTTACCTAATTTAATTCTACGTGGGAAACCGTCTTTTTCCCTTTGGTCATCTCTGTCTAACAATTCTTCAATTGTTTGTAATGATAGATTCTTGTCTATATTGGTTCTAAAAGCAATGGCATCGAAAAAATAATCTTTGTTAGGATATTCATTATTATTATTTTTAACGCAGTGTTTTAATCCAGAGCTAAACTTTTCTTCTTTTGACCTATTTTCATTCATATTTTTACTTCTATTTTAGAACTATTCAAATATAATAACTTTACGTCCAAAAGTGTAAAAAATTATTCCCAATTTAGCATATATTTTAATTTATAACTTTATTCGATTTTGGGGCAATAAAAAAAACATCTATCAACTTGAAGTTGATAGATGTATAATTTTTCAAAAAATTCAATAATTACTCTTTGGATTTGGGTTTTCTATTTCTGTAATCAAGTTCAAATTTTCTTAATCTTATACTTTTTGGAGTAACTTCAATTAATTCATCTTCTGCAATGAACTCGATAGCCTGGTCAAGAGTTAACAATCTTGGAGGTCGCAATGTAATAGTGGCATCGGAGCTGGAAGCTCTCATATTGGTTAATTTTTTCTCTTTAGTAATATTAATATCCAAATCGGAATTTTTATTACGTTCACCAATTACCATACCCAAATAAACTTGTGTACCAACTTCTACAAAAAGCTCTCCCCTGTCCTCCATTGCAAAGCTTGCATATCCGGTAACTCTACCAGCGCGATCTGCTACCAAAGCACCAGAAACTCGCTGAGGAATAAATCCAAACCAATTATCAAAGCCGTCAAAAATTGTATTAAGAACGCCCGATCCTTTGGTATCGGTTAAGAATTGGCTTCTATAACCTATCAAACCTCTTGATGGAATTCTAAATTCAAGGTCAACTCTACCATGTCCGTGATTAATCATATTTACCATCAAACCCTTTCGTGAAGAAAGTTTCTCGGTAACAACTCCAACATATTCTTCGGGGACATCTATATAAACATGCTCAACTGGTTCACTTGTTTTTCCATCAATTTCTTTTGTAATAACTTGGGGCTTAGATACCATAAACTCATAACCTTCTCTTCTCATAGTTTCAATAAGAATTGCCATTTGAAGCTCGCCCCTGCCCCTTACTTCGAAAGCATCTGCTCTATCAGTTGGATATACCTGTATGGATACATTTTTTAGAAGTTCTCTTTCTAATCTGGCTTTTAGGTGTCTTGTAGTAAGGAATTGCCCTTCTGTGCCAGCAAATGGGCTAGTATTAACATAAAAAATCATTGCAACAGTTGGTTCATCAACGGTAATTCTTGGTAATGGCACGGGGCTTTCGTTGGAAGATATTGTATCGCCAATCTGAGCATTCTCTATACCAGCTACGGCAACTACATCCCCACAAACAACTTCGGTAACCATCTTTTTATTTAGTCCATGAAAGGTATATAGTGCAGAGAATTTCTTGTTATATACAATTCCATTTTCGG
>CAYUZZ010000398.1:0-2929 GCA_964449505.1 uncultured Hyphomicrobiales bacterium
TACACTTTTTTCAACCTACTTTTGGGAAAACATTAAATAAAACGCTAGAACGTTACCAAACATGTTGAAAAAAGAAGAACCTATGGATACAAGTTAACAAACCTATGATTAATTTTTAACCGAATAACAGTAGGATTTGAATTACGGAAGTGAGTAAGAAGAAGCCTCCAACTCCCGAAAAGCCGAAACGTTTCGAAAATGGAGACTTCAAAAGAATGTTTAATCATGGAGGTCAGAAAATTAGCGATACGACCTCCTTAAACTATACAAAGATATGAAACACAAGAGTATTATTAACTTATTAAAAGCAAAAGCATTAATTATTGCTTTAGGGCTGATATTTATTTTTCAAGCATGTGAAAAAAATGAAATAGTAGAAGACGATAGCATTTTAATAAAAGAAGAAATCTTTCAAGACAATGAGTACAATACAGACTTTAGTGATTTTGCAAAAGCTGTAAGTAATGCACTTAAAACAAATTCTAGTTTTCGTAAGGTGGTAAAAGAAGAGGCATTACTTATGATTGATGGTGATTATGATGTTATCTTAAAAAAAGTAATCAACAAAGAAGTTGCAGCATCCACTACATTAAAATCTGCTAATGTTAATTATACTGTTAAAGATTTGTTAGAAGATTCTTATCCATCATCGGGGCAATTAAAATTAAAATCAGCATCTACCTCAATTATTGATGAATTATCAAATAAATATCCAGATATGCAGATTGCTGTTCCTATTCATGCAGAAGAGTGGGATGAAGAAAATTATATTCCTACCGTTACTTTCTTACCGTTAGAATATGACGATGCTACAACTAAAACCCTCTCAGGTTATGATTCCAACGGCAATACTGTTGCTGTTGATGTAATCAATGAACCAGATAAACCAGTAATTGTAATCAGTGAGAATGAAAGGATGATAATAGAACCTGACCCTGACTTTCCCATTATACCATCTACTCCAACAAATTTAAGTGGCTCTCAAACAGAATCTGGTATAAGGTTAATGTGGGAAATGCCATCAACAACAACTCCATTAAATACTACTGGTTATTACATTTATAGAAAAAATTCAGGCTCGTCAAGTTATAGTAGAATAAAAACTGTCCCTGGAGCTTACAACAGAAGTTTTGATGACAATACCGTTGAAGCGAGCCGCTCTTATTCTTATTATGTAATAGCATACTACCAAGTCGAAACTTCATCTCCGTCAAACTATATAACAATTACTGCTCCGAATTACCCCAAACCAGTATTATCATTTGATGCCATTCAAAACTCTAAAAATGAAATTGAATTACGATGGCAAAATGACCATAGTCAATACATTTTGGAAACTAAAATTTCGAAGCATGTGGTGGGAGTAACAAGTGGATACCAATTTTTCAAATCGTTCACCGCAAATGAGCAAGATTATTTTGACCATGATGTAACTGTTGGTAAAAAAGTCGTATATAAAATTAATCATGTCACCTCATTAGGAGAATCAAATGCGAAGTATGACTTTGTTCAAGTACCGTATCGTGATATTTCGCAGAATTCTCCTGTTTATATCAAAAAAATCAAGTTCTCAGACTGGCGAATAGAGCGATGGCCTGCAGGAAAACCTGAGTTCTATGTAACAGTCACTAATGTTGATGCAGGAGGCAAAACACCCTATACCGTACAAGACCAAATAGATTGTCAGTTTTCTAGTAGAAGTAGTACATCGCAAGTGTTTACAGGGAAAAAGGTCATAGATTGGAAACCAGGATTTTGGTTCGATATGCTAACATTTACAGCAATTGAATATGATAGGTCTTGGGGCAAATTGACACTCAAAGCATCTGTTGGTTATAACCTTAAGGATGCAGATAAAAAAGGGCTTCAGGCTAGTGCTGCTGCAGATTATGAAATAACATTTGAAGACAAAGGCGAAAAATGTGGTAATTCATATCTAAATTACTTTGACAATCCAGAACAATGGCTTGTATTTCCAAATTATGGAGTGCAAATCTTGGTTAGTGAATCTGATAATTAAATAAACATATTATGACTTATAAAAATTATTTTGTTCTATTTGTATTCCTTATTTCAAGCATTAAATTATTTTCTCAGGATAGAATTTATGAAGATGGGAAAAATAAGCCCAAAATTGAAATCGGATACTTGCATCTGTATAACAAACTAAATACAGATAGTTATTTCAGGTTAAAATACTCCAATGCAACTGATAATAGTCAAGCAAATATTGGTGGATTAAATTTAAAGATTGATTTCCCTAATAGCTATGAATGGTTTGATTATACTATTGGTACATTATTTATAAAAGGATTTGATGAAATTGACTTAGGTTACATTAACCCTAGTTCCGTTAATGCCCATGACTACAATATTAACGGAGGAGGAGTGTATCTAGGCATTAGTCCCAAAATAAAGGGTAAGTATATAAGTTTAACTTCTGTTTTCGGTGTTGGGGTATTCTCTTTTAAAGAATATGTAGGTATTATAAATAATAGTGTAACACCTTTTGTTGATGAGCATAATTTAAAGGCTTCTTATGGATTAGGTGCCATCAGTTCTATTGGAGTTTCCTTCAATGTTGGAAAAATTGGAATTAATCCATCATTGACTGGGATTTTTTCAGGAGGTTCAGGTGCAAGCTTTACTTTTTACGGATTTAATTTTCCATTATCTTATCAATTCTAGATGCATTAGGAATAGCCATGCTTTGTACTTGGCTATTCCTTTTTTGATAATTAAATTGCATCGTATTAACTGAATGCAGTAAACACGTTTGGTAACATTTTGTATAAGTAATGGCAGGCAAGTGGTAAATATCAAGGCATGTAGCCCGCTCAAACTGCGTAGCGGTTTGACAGGAAATTACCACGCAATCTGCCACTACTCATACAATTTACCGTTGTATGCAAGGCTAAAAAGACAGCGG
>CAYUZZ010000399.1:0-2927 GCA_964449505.1 uncultured Hyphomicrobiales bacterium
TATCGTTACTTGAACAAAAATTTAATTCCAGTAATCACACAATTGACATAAATAAACTAATAAACGAAAGTTTTGGAATTGCAAAAAGTAGTGACCTAAAATTAGCTACTATTAAATTTTACGAACCAAGTTCGTTTTACTTAAAAAAACAAATTTGGCACAGCGAACAAACTATTAAAGAATACAGTAAAGATGAACAATACACATTAGAACTAACCCTTCCATTTTCAAAACCAGAAGAACTAATCGGCAAAGTACTAAAATACGGCTCTACTGCCGAAATACTTAAACCAGCTTCTTTAAGAAAATTATGGTTGAAAGAGATTGAGAAGATGTGGGAAAAACATGTTAAATGATTAAAAAAAAGGAGAAACAAATGTTAGAATCACAAAAAAGATTAGTAAATTATCTGAACTCCGTTGCAAAAGAGATCGAAGCTATTGAATTTTCTAAAGAACAAAATAATAACTTAAAGACTTCTGTTAATGAAACAGAACTTTTAATCCCAATTGTTGGTGCTTTTAGTGCGGGCAAAAGTTCGTTAATAAACTCATTTTTAGGCAACGAAATTTTACCCGTCGGCATAACTCCAGAAACTTCACTTGCAACGGAGCTTCGCTTTTCAGATATTGAACATATTGAAGCTGTAAAAGAAGATGAATCTGTTGATAATTACTCGATTACCAAAATTGCAGAAATTAAAGAGAAAGCACGTGAATATAAATACTTAAGATTATTCTTGAATAATGAAAATCTTAAATCAATAGCCCCACTTATTTTAGTGGATATGCCTGGTTTTAATTCTCCCCTTGACTTACATAATCAAGCAATTATTAACTATTTAAATAGGGGGGTTCATTACATAGTACTTACGAGTGTAGAAGAGGGGAATATAACTCATTCGATGGTTAGGCAATTATTAGATATCAATGAATTTGGACGAGAATTTTCATTCTTTCTAAGTAAATCCAACCTCAAGCCTGAATCAGAAGTTAATGAAATTAAAAATAAAATCGAAAATCAACTAGAAGAATATTTTAATATTGCAAAAAATGTGATCCCAATTGACGATGATGGAAGTAAAGCTTTAATGAATGTAATTAATACAATTGAGCCTGAAAGACTTTTTGAAAATCTATTTATTGCTGAATTAAAAAACGATTATTTGTCACTAATCGAAAAGATCAATACTTCCATTTCTGCATTAAAAAAGGATAAAACTGAAAATGAAAATGTAATTGTAGAATTAAAAAATAGCATAGAAAAGATTTTGCAAAAAAGGGATAAAATGCTTCTCGAGGCGAAGGAAAAGTATACCGACATTGGGATAAATAGAATTGTTGATAGTGTTGGACAGGAATTAAGTAGCTCTATTGAAGAGTTAGTTAAAACTGCCTTATCGGGTAATCAAGAGGCTTTATCACAAAAGATAACAGAGATTGTTAGGCATATCTTAATTTCTAAAGTTAAAGGCTCAATGGTTGAAATGAGTGATAATATTGTGAATGATTTTGCTGATGAACTAAAAGATATCAATTCCACTCTGTCCAGTTTTTCGATGAATGAAAATTGGTTAGGGTCAATCACGGATTCAACTAAAAAAATGTTTGATTCTGCAACAAATTCTTTGAGTTCAATTGTTGATAATAGAAAGGGGAAAATAGATGCAGGTAAATTATTCAAAACTATAACTACCGTTTTGGCGGTTACAACTACGGTTCTGGCTCCAATACTGGAAGTTGTAATAATATTTTTGCCTGATATTTTATCAGCAATTTTTGGCTCAATTCAAAAGAAAAAGCAAGAAGAACAAGTACGAAATGATCTACTTACAACTGTTATCCCTTCTATTAAAAGAGGGGTTCGAGATAAATTACCTGAAATATTTAATGAACAAGTAAATAAACTAATTAAACAAATTAGTGAACAGTTTGAAGGAGTACTGCAAGAAAAAAAGGATTCCATATCTAAAATAGAAGAAGAAAAGAAAGGAAAAATCAACAATATTGAACAAGAAATTTTGAAGTTCACTGATGCAAAAGATCAAATAACTAATTTAGCAAATGAAGTGATATTCTTGAAGGTGAGTTGATGATGAATAAAGAACAAATAATTGAGATGAGAGAAGATCTTGGAAATACTATAGCAAAATACCATGATATAATTGAAGATGAATCTAAGAATATTGAGCGTGAGTATGGTATCGATTCTGTTAATAGTCTTAAAGAGTTATTTAAGAATATAGAGAATGAAGATAGGCTATTACAAATTGGAATAGTTGGAAGAGTTAAAGCCGGAAAGTCATCTTTGTTAAACGCATTATTTTTTGAAGGACAAGCAATATTGCCAAAAGCTGCAACTCCAATGACTGCAGCATTAACAATTTTATCCTATGGTGAGACACTTTCGGCGGAGGTCGATTTTTTTACCGAAGATGACATTAATGACATCAAAGTAAATTTTGATAAATATCAAAATAGTTTTGAAAAGAAAGTTGCAGAAATTAAAGATGAATTTAAAAAGAGTAAAAATTCCTATTCAAATGAAGAAATTGAAAATAAAGCAATTAGGCAAGCTAAACGAATTATGAATGAACAGTTTGAATTAAGTGCCTCACATGATCAATATGAACGAATTAAACAATCAGGTATTAACTTACCTTCACTTGTAAATAAAAAAAACATTGAAGCCGAAAATGTTTCCGAACTTAGTCAAAAACTTTTAGATTACGTAAGTGCTGAGGGGAGATACATGCCATTTACTAAAAGTGTTCATATTAAACTACCCCAAGAAAATTTGAAACAAATTCAAATAGTCGATACTCCAGGTTTGGATGATCCCGTTCAATCCCGAGAAGACCGAACAAGAGAACTCTTGAAATATTGTGATGTCATTTTTATTGTCAGTCCATCCGGACAGTTTCTAAA
>CAYUZZ010000400.1:0-2926 GCA_964449505.1 uncultured Hyphomicrobiales bacterium
TTGAATTTTAATTAAATAATGATTTATAAAAATAATATGGAAAAACTAAATGAAATTTGAAAATTTGATAAAGAATTTCGTAAAAATAGAAGATAAATTAGCATTTAATATTTTTATCACTATTTTTATGTTTGTTTGTTCATTTGTTTCTTATTCAGAAGAACCCTTACATGATATTTGCTGTGACTATATTGAAGTAAATACTGAAATAATCGATGATTGTTGTGTTATTATAAATATATACAATCCATATTGTGCTAACTTTGAAACCGTTTTTTTAGTACAACAGTATGATAGTTATTCCGCAGATTTCATAACACAATACGATGAGCTGGCAGATACAAATGTTTCATATAAATTATGCCCCCTAAATGGTGAAACAAATGTTGAATATAGGATAAGGATAGCTTCTGTTACAAATAAGAATTGGCCTCATTGTTCAGGTTTTGAATGGATTGAAGGTTTTACAGAGTTCAATGGCACTGTTGATTTATCACAGTGCTGTCAATGCCCTACAAACAAAAATGATTATCTCAAACTTAGCGTAAGCAAAAGCAGAGAATGCCCAAATAATGGCTGTCTTGTATCACTTTTACGTTTGGATATACCTGATACCAATTCATGCTATAAGAATTATCAAGTAAAATGGGGAGGCGAACCAATTTCTGCAATGAAGAGTATTCAAGATGATCCGATTAATACAATTAGTAAGTGTGTACCCCAAGGGGAACATCAGATTCTAAGAGTTTTTCTGTATAAAAATGGAGAATCTAATCCAGACTCTGCTTGTAAAATATTCAAGGTTATAGCTTGTACAGAAGAAACACCTTACTTTGACTCTGTAACAAATGTGTGTACACCTGATTGTTTTGAAGTTGATTGGGAGGAGATTCAAACCGCTCATTTGGAAGTTCCTGTGGGTTCTGGCTGTTATGTAGATGTAAAGTACACCTATCGTCTTGCATGTTCACCACAAAACTATCAAGATTTCCAAATTTTATCAATAACCGAGGGTGATGGTTGTGGGGTAGGAATGACGGACAAACAATTATATAAAGAATCTGTGAATAGTCTAATTGTATCAAACCCAATGGGGTTTATTCCTCTTGCCGGTAGTAATGGATGCGATACCACTTGGAGATTAATCAAAGCAAGTTGTTGGATACAATCATATCAAATGGGACGACCAACAAACTTTTTCCCATACGGTACTATTATCATACATTTATCACAATGTGATTCGTCAGAATGTTGTGTTCAGCAATATATTGTTTGCAGAGATTCATCAGATAATGTGACCATATCACCTATGGGGATAAAATTGGTCCCAAATACTGAAAATTGTATTATTTCAGGTAATGAATTATTACCAACTGTTGGGCCTGATGGTCATATTATTGGAATATTGAACCCTGATGTTTGTTATAATACTTGTGATTGGGTTGATATAAATTACCCACAACTTTTGATAAATAAAGAATCTTTCAATTCACAAAATTCTGAAATCAATTTAACAAGTAATTCAGCTAACGGCGTAACAATAGATTGTATTTCTGCTAATGTATGCGACCTAAAAATTGAGTTTTATGATTTAAAAGGGACACTTGTTCAGATACATGAAGAAAGTTTCAATAACACCATGCAAAGAATTGATATCAGTAAATTAATTAAATCAAATGGTTTATTTATGTATAAAGTATATATAAATAATAAGTTAGTACAAAATGGGAAAATAATTAAATAATTCATTTAACAGGGCTGTTACAATTACAGCCTCATTTTTAAGGAAGGAGTTAAGTCATGTCAACAAAAATTACAATTTTGCTTTTTACATTCTTGTTGTTAGTAAATACTATATTATCCAGGGATTACTATTGGGATCACGTGCTTACAATAACTAAAAATGAAATAAATAATGCGATTTTTAAGGGTATTGCTAAATCAGATTCATTGAATATTATTGCAGTTATGGAAAAATCGGATAAAGGGTTATTTACTCATATCATAAAATCCAAAGATGGTGGGGTTAGCTGGAGTACTGTATTTGATTCGTCCTTATCGAATTTGCGACCCACAAATATCGCCTATCCTTCAAAAGATTTATGTATTGTAACATTAGAAAAGAACAATTACCTACGTTCAACAGACGATGGAAACAGTTGGGAATTAAAGAAAATAATTGCGGAGGACGTAGTACCAGGCTTAATAAAAATTGATATGCTTAATTCACATTTTGGGATAATGAGCTCCTTGTATGGGTTGTTTTTTTCAAATGATGGTTTCGAAACAAGTGTAAAAATTCAAACACCTTTAAATGCAACTATAAGAGGTGTCCAATTAATCGACACGAATACAATTTATTTATTATTGTATTATAATTGGGGAAGGTATGGCAATGGAACAAGTGATGTATCCTTTTATAAAACATCAGATAGGGGTATTACGTGGGAGGAATTATCCCAAATAAAATACTTAAAATTTTTTGGACATAACATGAAATTTCTGGATTCCCGTATTGGATTTATAGTCGGCGAAAGACAGCTTCAATCTGGTGAACCAAGGCAAGATATAATTTATCGTACAACAGACGGTGGTAAAAGTTGGCGTAATGAGTTGGATACCGTATTGCCGTGGTTGGCTTATGGATTGCAAAATATAAGTATGCTTGACCGAAAGCATGCAATAGTAACAGGTCAGTTTGGCATTGTGTATTGGACACACGACGGAGGTAAATACTGGGAATTGGATTCAAATGCATTGATACTATCCCATATTCCTGCAACCTTATATCCTTGTATAATAGGTGAAAATACTGCCATAATCGTAGATTTTTGGACTAGGATATTTCGTTCTTCATTAAAACCAATATCATCAATAGAAAATGACTTTAGAAGTAATAATTTAATTTCTCCCAACCCTGCAACTG
>CAYUZZ010000401.1:0-2925 GCA_964449505.1 uncultured Hyphomicrobiales bacterium
TTATTCAAATGGAATATAAAGAACCCTCTAAAGATAACATTTACTTTCTTCCAGATACTATATATCTTCAAGAGAATAACCCAGAAATAGAATTTACCCTGTATGGTAGTGATTTTGAGCAATATAAAATAGATAAAGTATATCTGAATTCACAGCAATGTTGGATTGTAAAAGAATTCAGGGATTCATTGCAAGTACAGTGCCAATATTCATTACTTGGCAATACGACAATTAGCTTTTTATACAAGGGAACAAAAAATCAGTCTTGATAAAAACCTTGTAATAAATATTAAAGATTCACCTTTAAATTTGTCCTTTAACAATGTTGTGTCCTTGGAATTTAGGGATATTCGCACACTTGTAAGGCATTTTTCTAGTTCGAGAATTGGACCTGACTACACACACGTTACTATTGATTCAAGTATGGTAACTAATAATCTCAAAAAAGACACACTTGTAGATTTAATAGATGCAAATTTTGCAATTCCATTTATTTTAACCAGAGTTATAAATAACCCTAACGGGGGTAGTGAATTCAGTATTAGCATTGACACTGATGCCAAGCTAATAAAACATTTTAGCTTTTCCTCATATTCTTATTTCTCCTCTTTTGAGAAGCAAACAGAATCAAAGTATAGTTACGGGTTTGAAAATTTGCCATATACAATTGTGGAAAATAATGGAAAAACCAAAATAGTTGCTGAGGTATTTGGCAAAGAAGTAGAAAAATACTATCCACTTCTTAAATTTTATAGTTACAATAGGGATGGAAATAATACTCAATACATTAACGAAAATATGTCTATCACCAAAAAAGATACTACAACTGGCAGGGAAATAAATTATTTTCCTGCCACCAATAGTTCATATATCAAGATAACTATTGGAAACTAATGAAATTATCTGGTATGTAAGTACAAAAATATTATTTAGTAAAACTATGCATACAAATACCGGCAGATACAGCTACATTCAATGATTCGGCAGAGCCCATACCAGTAATTTTAAAATCTTTATCTGCCATTTTCTTTACAGATTCTGAAATTCCATGTGATTCGCTTCCAAATACAATGCCATACTTTGCTGGAACTTTTATTTTGTCAATAGGATTAATTGAATTAACATCAGCGGCGAACAACTTATAACCTTTGAAATTCACCCCTATGTATTCCGGCAATTCTGGTGCATAAATTACATTAACACGAAATATGGAGCCCATAGTGGCACGGACAGTTTTTGGGTTGTACATATCAGCACAATCCCTTCCCAGAATTACTTGCTTGTACCCAAACCAATCAGCAGTTCTAATTATAGTACCCAAATTACCTGGGTCGGAAATTCCATCGAGAGCAATGAATGGCAGATCGGGTATTAGTTCGCGAACTTTTATATTGACTATACAGACAATTGTCTGTGGGGTTTTGGTATCGGTTAATTGGTCAAATTGATGCTTGGGAGCAGAATATACAGGTATTCCACTATCTCCGAAATGATCTACAATCTCAAGAACCTCGGCAGTGGGAGATTCTTTGATAACAATCAATTCTACATGAAAATCACTCTTTATCAGTTCTTGGGAAAGTTTATCACCCTCCGCCAAAAACAAGCCGTTCTGGTCACGAAAAGCTTTCTGGTGCAAAGATTTTACAAGTTTTTTCAATCTTTGCGATATAGGCATAGTATAAATCATATTTTTTACTAATTTTGAATAGTAATTTTTACATTTTTAAAACATTTAAATTATAATTTTTTTTCTGAATAAAAAAATTTTATATCAAAAATATGATAATATCCGAACTTTTGAAGAAAAAAAGAATGGGAATCCCCCTTTCACAAAAAGAAATAGCCTTTCTTATAGATGGCTTAATCAATAGAACTGTTACCGATTATCAGGCAGTAGCCTTCCTTACTTCGGCATGTATTCATGGTTTGAATCCCGAGGAAACTTTATCGCTAACTTTTGCAATGAGAGACTCTGGTTTTAAATTTGATTTCTCCAAATCTGGTATGCCTGTTGTCGATAAACATTCAACTGGTGGCGTCGGTGATAAACTTTCATTGTTATTGGTACCAATTTGCATGGCTTTCGATATCAAGGTGCCAATGATTTCAGGCAGAGGATTGGGGCATACTGGCGGTACTGTGGACAAACTTGAATCTATATCAGGTTTTAGGATAAGACCTGAAAAGGAGTCATTTTATGATTTAATTGAAAAAAATGGCGCTTTTATGGCTTGCCAAACCGACGATATTGCACCTGCCGACCGTATATTGTATCAATTAAGAGATGTTACCGGTAATGTGGAGTCTGTAGGACTTATTACTGCATCAATTCTTTCAAAAAAATTAGTGGAAGACCTTGATGTGTTAGTAATCGATTTAAAAGTAGGCAATGGTGCATTTATGCACTCAATGGAAGAAGCTCGTGAATTGGCGTTATCTATGGGCGAAGTATGCAAACTTGCTGGCGTTAAATGCCATATTATTTTCACTTCAATGGACCAACCAATAGGGTTCAAGGTAGGCAACGGCGGCCTTCATGACGCGGGCCGATTTCACGACTTGCGGCAGGAACATCTTGCCGGAGCCGAACAGGTCTCCGACCACGTTCATGCCGTCCATCAACGGGCCTTCGATCACTTCGATCGGGCGGCCTCCTGCGTCGGCGATGGCGACGCGCATGATTTCGGTATCATCGACAATATGCGCGTCGATGCCCTTGACCAGCGCGTGTTCGAGCCGCTTTTCCACCACCCAGCCGCGCCATTCCTCGGCGGCCTTTTCGTCGGCGACGCTTTTGCCCTTGTAGCTTTCGGCAAGGTCGATCAGGCGTTCCGTGGCGGATTCAATGGCGCTGCCCGCGGCGGGGCGGCGGGCGAGAATCACGTCTTCGCAGGCATCGCGCAGCGCCGGGTCGATCTGGTC
>CAYUZZ010000402.1:0-2913 GCA_964449505.1 uncultured Hyphomicrobiales bacterium
TCTTTGGCTAAAGGTACTCCTGGACTAAGTGGTGCAGATATTGCGAATATTGTTAACGAGGCTGCACTTCTTGCTGCAAGACGTAACAGTGATAAAGTAACTATGTACGATTTCGAGAATGCCAAAGATAAAGTGATAATGGGTGTTGAACGCAAAAGCATGGTAATTAGTGATAAAGAAAAAGAAATGACCGCATATCACGAAATGGGGCATGCCTTAGCAGGGAAGTTCCTGAATCATGCAGACCCTGTACACAAAGTAACTATTATACCGAGAGGTAGGGCACTTGGACTTACTTGGCACTTACCCAGCGAAGAATTTTATTCAAAATCAAAAGAGTATTTCGATGACCAGTTAATTGTTCTTATGGCTGGCAGAGCTGCCGAAAAATCAGTATTTGGTATTCTTTCTACCGGAGCCTCCAATGATTTATTACGTGCCACCCAAATAGCAAAAAAAATGGTATGCGAATGGGGAATGAGTGATGTGGTTGGACCAGTAAACTTCAATTCTGATAATAATGAAGTTTTTCTTGGTAGGGATTTTTCTAAAACAAGAGACCATAGTGAGGAAACTGCTCAGATAATTGATGCTGAAATTAGAAGAATTCTGACCCATGCCATGGAACGCGCAGAAGAATTATTATTAGAAAATATTGATATCTTACATAGAATTTCAAAAGTGTTGTTGGAAAGAGAAATCCTTGATGGTGAAGAGCTTGATGCTTTGGTACGCGGTGACGAGTTACCTCCTATAAGCAAACAAGCATACGCTGCTTTGAAATCTATGCAAACAGAAAAAATTGAAACTGAAATTAATAGCAGTACAAATTAACTATTTTTGGATTTATTAACAATAATTAGGGGACTTAAAGTGAGTACAGAACAATCAATGAACACTAACGACCAACAGCCTTTGCCTCAGACTGGTGATAATTTATCACAATATGATTCTGACGAAAAATATAATGAGGCACTTATTCATATCAATGAAGAGGTTAGTCATAACATTGTTTTTGCAAAAGAAAGCAATGATTGGAGAGAAATCAGGAACAGACTGAATATTTCCAAAGATAAACTGAAAGGACTATTTCTGAAAGATGAAGATAATAATAATTTGCTTGATTTAATTAATGGTGCAATCGAATCTGTTAATAAAAGACAATCAGATGAGATGGAAAAAATTGAAAAGGAAAGTTTCGAAAATTATAATAATGTAATTGATCGCGTAAGAGAATCGGTTACTAAATCAAAAGAGACAAAAGATTTTAAACAAGCAAGAGAGGCACTTCTGAGCGCTCAGGATTTGTTTAAAAATCTTAAACTAAAAAGGTCTCATCGTGATGAATTAATTAAATTGATTAATGAAGCATTTGATGAGTTGACAACCCGTCAAATTGAAGAAAGAGAAAATTATGAAATGGAGTGCATCGAAAATTATCACAGCCTGAAGGCGGTTGTTGAGCACGCTTTGGAGTTTGCCAAGACATCTCCAATATTTGCAAAATCGAGAGAAGCTCTCATTAAGGTACAAAATGAAATTAAGGGTAAAAAACTGAAACGTGACCAACGAGAAGAATTGTTTCAGGTAATTCGCTCTGCTTTTGAAGATGTAAATAAAAGACAAGATGAAGACAGACATAATTTTGAAAGTGAAACCACCGAGAATTACAATAAGCTAAAGAAGCTGGTAGATGACGCTATTGAATTTTCTCAAACTACTGAAGAATTTTCGGTGGCAAGGGAACAGTTGATAAACGCTCAAAATGCAATCAAGGGTGTTAAGTTAAAACGCGAACAACGTGACGAACTTTATTCACATATCCGTGCTGTTTTTGAAGATTTAAATTCCAAACAATCCCAAGATAGAACTGAATATGATACCGAATGTGGCGATAATTATACTAAATTAACGCAAAAAGTTGATGATTGCTTCGCTTTGGTGCTTGGTGTTACTGATTTTAAATTGATTCGTGAAACATTAATTACTGTTCAGAGTGAAGTTAAGATTTCTAAATTAAAAAAAGACCAGCGTTCTGAGTTGTTCGCTAGAATTAGAGAGGCTTTTGGGCACTTCGACAAGAAAAAAGATGAATTCTTTTCTAAAAGAAAAGATGAAAGAAAAACTAAGCTATCAGATATTAAGAAAAATCTTCAAGAAAAAATTGCACGTTTGAATGAATTGATTGCCAAAGACAGCGATGCTGCGGAATTACAAAAGAAAAGATTAGAAGAATCAAATGGTGACGAAAGCGTTACCAATGATGCCAACAAAAGAATTTCATCTATTTCGAACAGAAATACCGAAAAGCAAAAAGTAATTGATGACACCAACATAAGAATAAATGACATAGAAAAAGAATTGTCAGAATTGCAATAATATTTTTTATTATGGGCTGTCTATTGTATTTTAATAAACAGCCCTTTTTTTACATAATGAAGACAGCAATTTATCCTGGAACCTTCGACCCAATTACACTTGGACATGTTGATGTAATAGAACGAGCGTCAAAAATATTTGACGAAATTATTGTAGTTATTGCCCATAATTCCAAGAAAACCACTCTTTTTGATGAATCCGAGAGATTGGATATGGTTCTCGATTCTATCCAACATATACCAAATGCTAAAGCAATTTTGCATCAACGCCTTACAGTGGAATCCGCTTTGGAACAAAATGCAATTGCTATTATCAGAGGTGTTCGTGCAATTTCAGATTTCGAATACGAATTTCAAATTGCACTAATGAATAGAAAATTAGCCCCAAATATACATACCATATTAATGATGCCCCACGAAAAATATACTTATTTAAATTCAAGCATAGTTAGGGAACTTGCTAAGTATGGAATGAATACTTCTGAGTTTGTAAATGAATATGTGGCAAATAAATTGCTAAATAAATTTATTTAAT
>CAYUZZ010000403.1:0-2896 GCA_964449505.1 uncultured Hyphomicrobiales bacterium
TATAAAATCATCACTCCAGGTAATGCTACTAAACCAGGACCAAATGACAAAGTGAAGGTACATTACAAGGGTACTTTGGTGGATGGTAGCACATTCGACAGCAGCTACGAAAGGAATGAACCTATCGAATTTCCATTGAATGGAGTTATCCCCGGTTGGACAGAAGGCATGCAGCTTATTGGTGAAGGGGGAAAAGCTATTCTTTACATTCCATACCAATTAGGTTATGGCGATAAAGGAAGCCCACCCGTTATTCCTCCATTTGCTACATTGATTTTTGAAGTTGAGCTACTAAAAGTAACTAAATAACTTCAACATCATAATATATAAAAAAAAGCACAAGCATTTTGCTTGTGCTTTTTTTTTATTTACGGATTTTTTTCCGTATTTTGGAAATTTATTGTTTACGATTTTATTGAATATGGATATTAGAGTAAGATTTGCTCCTTCACCAACGGGATATCTACATGTTGGTGGTCTTAGGACAGCACTTTATAATTATTTGTTTGCCCGTCACTTTGGCGGGAAAATGATTTTGAGAATTGAAGATACAGATAGAAGCAGATTCGTTGAGAATGCTATTCCTAATTTAATTACCTCTCTTAAATGGGCTGGTATAGAATACGACGAGGGACCTGATGTTGCCGGAAATTATGGACCTTATATTCAGTCAGAGAGACTCGGTATTTATAAGAAGTTCGCATTACAATTGATAAATACTAAAAAAGCTTACTACGCATTTGATACTTCCGAAGATTTGCAGGAAATGAGACAAAGGCAAAGCGATAATTTTGACCCAAAATATAAAAGATTGGAGATGAAGAATCAATTTACGCTTGGGAACGAAGAAACATTACGACTCATAGAAAGTGGTACTGATTATGTAATTAGACTTTTAGTACCTTATGACGAGGATATTATCTTTGATGACATGATTCGCAGTGAAATTAAAGTTTCATCCAATGAAATTGACGACCAAATATTGCTGAAATCAGATGGCTACCCAACATATCATTTAGCAAATGTAGTTGATGACCATTTAATGGAAATTAGTCATGTTATTCGTGGTGAAGAATGGCTTCCTTCTACCCCCAAACATGTTTTATTGTATCAATCTCTTGGATGGAAAGCTCCAATTTTTGCACATCTTCCTTTACTTTTGAACAAAGATAAATCTAAACTTAGTAAACGGCAGGGTTCGGTAGCGGTAGAAGATTATATACAAAAAGGGTATTTACGAGATGCATTCGTTAATTTCATCTCTTTATTAGGATGGAATCCCACTGGGGATAGGGAGATTTACACAATTGATGAACTTATTCAATTTTTCAATTTAGAAAAAGTTAATAAGGGTGGCGCTGTTTTTGATGTTCAGAAATTAGATTGGATGAACCAACAATATATCAAATTATCTGACCCTGCAGAGTTAGGAAGATTGCTTGAAATAGAATTGGATAATAATAATATTAAGAATGTAAATCAAGAATATGCCACGAAAGTTGCCAATTTGTTTAAGGAAAGAGTTAACTTTATATCAGAGATTATAACTAATGCTCCATATATGTTTACTGAAGAATTTGATTATGATGATGAATATTTTAAAAAAAGGTGGAATCCTGATACTTATCAATTAATTGTTCCATTGATAGATTTATTTAAAAATACTGTTGACTTTAACCATGAAAATCTTCATACTATTACCAAAAATTATGTAGATTCAATCGGAAAAAAATTAGGAGAATTGATTCACCCAATCAGATTGATGATAACAGGAAAATCAACTGGTTCGGGTATGTTCGAAACTATGGAAGTACTTGGAAAAGAAGTTTGTATAGGTAGATTCGAAAAATTTTTAAATAAAGTTCAAAAAAGTAACTGATGAGAAAAATAATTCTTCTGACATTATTGATACTCATTTCTTGCACCAGTTCGGTTGACAAAAATTGTCTAAGTTCCGGAATGGAAGCTGTGCAAATTGAGTGGGGTTATATTACCTCTGCAAATAGTAGCAAATATTACCGTCTATATACAAATAATTTGGTTGAAATTTATAAAAATAATGATGCCGAATTTAATAGAATAGATACTTTAAGTATAACTAAAGTTGAAATGTGTGATTTAGTAAATAAAACAACAAATTTATTTTTTAAAATACAATCATTGAATGTGCCTGCTGATTCAAATAATTTTATTATCTATTATAATAAAAAAACTGGTGTTCAATTACGTGCCCTGTGGAATCCACTTCACAACAATATGGGCAACAAAGAGTTCAAAGAATTGTATGAAAATTTTATGAGTGCGGTTTTAGAGAAGGAATCTCGGAAATGAAATTGTTAATAGTTGATGATAATATTGAATTTGCTTCAACAATAGCCGAAATTATTGAATCTTTTGGACACAAAGTTCAGTTGTGTCATTCACCGAATACCGCTATAGAGTACTTCTACAAACATAATAATGCAATCTCCGCAATATTTCTTGATATTGAATTTGGTCCACAAGAGGAGCTTGATGGGCTTGATTTACTGGAAAAATTCAGAAAATACAACCCAACAATTCCAGTCGTAATGATTTCGGGCAAAGGTACGATTGAAAGTGCTGTGAGGGCAACAAAGCTCGGGGCAAGTAATTTTATCGAAAAGAGCCTTGTATCGAAGGATAGATTAAAAGAGATTCTTAGCATTATTCTCACAAAAGATGAAACAGGTAATTCGGAAGATTTAATAAAATTTTTAAATAGCAATGGACTGATTGGGAGAAGCAAGGCTATACTCGATATTGGTGACGCAATTGTTAGATACGGCAGAACTGATTTAAACATTTTAATTAGTGGCGAAACAGGTACCGGTAAGAAGTTGGTTGCCAAGGCGATTCATTCAATTAGCCGCAGAGC
>CAYUZZ010000404.1:0-2886 GCA_964449505.1 uncultured Hyphomicrobiales bacterium
AAGTACCCCCGATTTCCCTGTCACATTTGAAGCGAATGACCACTCCATTTGGAATGATTCAATTTGCAATAATTGACAAACCGGATATATTATCGGGATATACCTTGGATGATAATGCCCGTGCATTAATTGCGGTTGCAAAGCATTTTGAATTGACTGGAAAATTTGATGACCTGCCATTAATTGATACCTATCTCAATTTTATTATATTCTGTCAGCAGTCTGATGGTAAATTTTTGAACTATGTAACACATGATGAAACTTTTTTTGAGAAGAATAAAGATGAAAACCTTGAAGATTCTAATGGCAGAGCATTATGGGCTTTGGGTGAATTCCTTTCCTTAGGTCATTTGATTGACTTTCAGTTGCAGGCAAAAGTAGAGTCAGCCTTCAAAAAATCTATTCCTGCAATCCTCGAATTGCAGTCACCAAGAGCAATTGCATTTGCAATTAAGGGACTTTATTATTTCTATAATTTTAAGAATGATGATTCGGTAATTCAATTGATAATAAAATTGGCGGATAATCTGGTATCAATATACAAAGCCGTTGCCGTAGATGATTGGAAATGGTACGAACCCTATCTTACCTATGCTAATAGTTTGTTGCCCGAAGCGATGTTATTTGCAGCTAAAGCCACAGATAATAATCTGTATAGAATTATCGCTAAGGAATCGTTTGAATTTTTATTATCTGTTACATACTTGGAAAATGAAATTAAAGTTGTTACTAATCAGGGTGGAATTCAGCAAGGTAGAGATAATATAGAATTTGGCGAGCAGCCCATTGAAATTGCCTACACAATTTTAGCATTGGATAGTTTCTACAGGGAGTTGAATGATGTTGATTTTTTGCATAAAATGGAAATTGCATTTGATTGGTTCTTGGGTAGGAATCACTTAAATCAGATAATATATAATCCCTGTACCGGTGGATGCTGCGATGGTTTGGAGCAATATCATGTTAATTTAAATCAGGGTGCCGAATCAACTGTCAGTTATATTTTGGCAAGGTTAACAGTCGAGAAGTATATAGATTTAGATATTGACTAAGGTATCAATTATGGTAGTTGCTCATGAATAGTAATCATCATAAAAATAATAATTGACTTAAAATAATTAAGAAAACAGCGTCTGTAAAGCCACTTTTCTTAATAATAAAGGAAATTGTATTGGAATAATAATTAGAATAAGGATATTCTATTTCCAATATATTCCAAAATTCCTCCCTAATCTGGAGGATATTATAGATTACTTCATCCTATTATATTTTGCCTGTTTCATTCTCATTTAAAGAATTTTCTGATAAAAATGTTAATATATAATTTGAAAATAATGCTGGAAGTTGATACATAAATCCATGCCCAGTGCCAGCAACTTTAACTAATGTTGCATCTCTGATTGAATCTGCAAGCATTTTGGAATTTTTTGCGGGAACTACCTTGTCTTGTTTGCCACAAATAACTAAAACAGGCATTGTGAGTTTGTTTAAATTGCCTAAAGTACCACCACCGGGACTAAGCCATTTTTGGATTGCCATATATTGCAATCCTATTGCATCTCCGTTATAAGGTTCAGTTGCTTGTGGCAGAAATTTCCAGGGTTCAGGATTGATAGCAAGCCACTCATCGGGGAAAAGAGTACTGATTAAGTCTATCGGATTGGAATCGGGATTTGATAATATTTCAACAATTTCATCAGTGGGACTAATTGTTGCGGCATCGCCAAAATTTGTTGCATACAGAATCAATTTGTTCACTTTCTCGGGATAATTAATCGCAAACATCTGTGCCACAAAACCACCCATAGACCAGCCTAATAAATTTATTTTCTGAAGATTAAGTTTTGTGATCACTTGGTTGAGGTCATTAGACAAAGTATTTATGGTAATAGATGTTTCTGAATTAGTGCTAAAGCCCATACCGCGATAATCAAATATAAATACTTTGTATTTCTGTTGTAAAATTTCTATTGCCTTGGTGCTCCACAAATCCATATTAGCAGCATAGCCTATGCACAATATCAGCGGGTCGCCATTGCCAAATGTTTGATATGCTATTTTAGCATTTGTAATCTCAATATATTTAACTTCATTTGTTACCGCTGTTGCCATTTTTCTTTCCTTTTAATATTTTAATTAAATAAATAATTTTTGTGAAATATTCTTTATAATTTTTTTTTACTACAACAACCCCTTCTAATTATAAATAAAACTCAAAAGTTGATATAAAAAAATGAATATATTGAAATAGTGCACATTTTGCAAATTTGATTTGAATATAATATCGAATTTTATTCGGTGTTTGTTTTTTTGAGTGAAAATCTAAAACTGCTACCTTTGCCAAGTTCACTTTTTACTATTAGCGGGCTGTCATGATAATTTAAAAATTCTTTACATAAAATTAGCCCCAACCCTGTCCCTTTTTCTTTGCCAGTGCCTATTGTAGTGTGCGAAACATCAATTCTGAAAAGTTTTTCCAAATCAGATGGACTCATTCCAACACCAGAATCGGAAACGCAAATATCGAAATTATCTCCTTTGTCGATAGCCGAAATAGCTATTGTGTCCTCAGGCAAAGAGAATTTAATTGCATTGGTTACCAAATTCCGAAAAACTGTGGAAATCATATTGGAATCATAATAGGCGATTTGTTCTTTATCCAAATTATTGATTAATTGAATGCTTTTGTATCTAGCACTATTAGCAAGCAATTTAAAAATATTGTCAATGGAATCGTATAAATTGTTCATTGCCGGATTGTAATTAATATTGCCTGTTTGTGTCCTTGCCCAAGTGAGCAAATTATCAAGTAAATTATTTAGATTATAAGCAGAATTTTTAATCCCTTCCAAAAACTCAAGTAAATCGTTCCGTTCCATAGTATCA
>CAYUZZ010000405.1:0-2881 GCA_964449505.1 uncultured Hyphomicrobiales bacterium
TTTTTGTTTTCTGCTGCCATTTGCTCTATTTCTCTAAAATCATCTTTTATTGAGGCAAATCTTTCTGGCAAACTTCTTTTTTTGTAGATTATATTATAAGATTTATTATTTTGTTCGCTTTTATAAATCATCGGTTCGGTGGTTTCACCATCTTTCAGATTTATAATTGTATTCCTCAAGTTCTCGGGAAGTTCATTTACAGACACTTTGCCTAACAATCCACCAAAACTCTTAGTTTCTTTGTCGTCACTAAATATTTTGGCTAAGGAATCGAAGGGTGCCCCTGCGGCAACCTTGGTTCTTAAGTCATTCAAAAAATTGATGGTCGATTCTGTTTCTTGTTGAGATTCTCCCATCTTAAATAGTATATGCCTTGTATTGATAGCATCAGTTTTTTTCTCAATTGTCTGGATTAAGTGATAGCCAAAGGGTGTTTCGACGGGTTGCGAGAGTTCTCCAGTGCTAAGTTTGTTGGCAGCTTGCTCGAATTCGGGAAATAATTTACCCTTCTGAAACCAGCCCAAATCACCTCCATCGTTAGCAGTTCCAACATCTCCGCTATATCGCTTGGCAAATTCTGTAAAATTACCACCTGCAAGTATGGAATCTCTAACCCTAATGGCTAATTTTAAAATTTCTTCTTTTGATTCGTTGCTTGCACCAACTTTCTTTACTATATGATAAATTTCAACTGATGGAGGTAGTTTAGGAATTGAGTCTCGATATTCTTTAAAAAATTCATCAATTTCTTTTTGAGTTACTTTCACATCGGCAAATTTTTGGCTGACTAATGTCTGAACTAGTAAATTTTGCCTTATTTTGTCACGTATCTCATTTTTCAATTTTGGTACTGACATGCCATAAACCTGTTCTAATCGGCTTTCTGAACCGAATCTCTTTATTTCGGACTGTATATGAAGCTCCAATCGTTGACTAACTTCGTCATCACTTATCACAATGGAATCCTTGATTGCTTTGCTTACCAAGAGGAGTTGGTCAATCAAGCCATCAAGAATTTTACGGCGTAGTTCTTTGTCATCTAATTTCAATGACTTGTCCATCTGAGTCATATAGTACAATTGTCCGTCAATATCGGATTTTAGAATAACTTCGTCACCAACTATGGCAACAATTTTATCCATCGACTCACCTTTTTTGGGCATAAGTTGCTGTCCATTAAGATTTAGCGTTATCAGGTATAAGCAAGTAAGAATTTTGAATAATTTCATTTTATTTAGCAGATTTCATTAATTCACTAATATTTTTTTCGTTAATTTTAACAGGAAAGCTCTTTTTAATTTTATCAATCCACTTTTTACTTAATTCTTTCTGCAACATTTCCTGATATAGAGGAGCAATGTCGGAGATAGATTCCTCGAATTTCTTTATTCTTGGTGGTTGATAAGAATTAACCTTTATGATGGAGAAGCCAGTACCATTTTTGAATGGTTCCAATAAATCACCGGGCTTAGCTTTCATATCTTTTATATGTCTTGCAATTGGGTTGGTTTTGACAGACTGCAAACCCCATTCTCCCATTTTTTCCCTAAAGCCTTCTCTCTGTGTTTCCTTTTGTGCAATAGATTTGATATCGGCACCATTTTTAATCCTATTATAAACATCTTTTGCCGAGGAATCGCTTAAAATAAATACTTCAGTTGCATCGTACATATCGTCTGTATAAAATTTCTTTGGTAAGCTATCAAAAAATCTTTTGGCTTGTGTGGAATCAAATTTCAGTTTGTCCCATACTTCGAGGGCTTCTACCTTGAAGAGTAGAATACCGTCGGTAAATTCTCTCATCAATTCGGCAAAATCTGAGTATTCTTTTTCCATATTTTCTGTGGCTTTGTTAAATATAAAGGGCTCTACCAATATATTAACAGCTTTCACAAATCCATCGTTGTTAGTTGGAACGCCTCTCAAATCAGCTTGTTTTTCTAATCTGTCAAGAAAATACTCTACGTTATAGTCTTTGCCTGCCACAGAATATAAAGTATTTGGATAGATGGACTTGTCAACTTTCTCGTCCCATTTATCTTTTAAATTAGTCTGTATAGTATCAAGATTTTCGGTTAATTTATTAAGTGCTACATCATTTATTTTAAAGTTATAAACTTTTTTTAATGAATCAATATGAGCTTTCTTATCATCTTCAAAGTACAATCTCTTATATACTTTTCTTATATCGGCTTTTTCTTTTAAAAAATCAGCTTGTTTGCTTGCCAGCCTCTGTATGATATGATATCCAAACTCTGATTTGAATGGTTTTGAAATTTCACCATCTTTTAAGCTATAAAGATTGTTTTCGAAAACTCCAACCAATGGGTAACCAGATGATTCCAATCCAGTAGATCTGGAATAATGCTCACCGAGTGAGCCACCTTTTGCGGCAGACAGTTTGTCATCTGAATTTTCTGTGGCTATTTTGCCAAAATCAGCACCATTTTTCAATAATTTGTACAGGCTATCTGCTTTTTGAAATGCTGTGGCAGAGTCACGGGTTTCATTTATTGATATTAAAATTTGTTTTGCATCTACTAACACTCTATCGGATACATCAAATACTTTTACAATGAAATAACCAAAGCTGGTCTTAATTATTTCCGGAAAGAATGAGCCTTTGGGAGTACTGAAAATCGCCATTTCAATGGGGCGCTGAACTTTACCACTTGTGATATAATTTGGTATTAGCCCGCCTCTGTTTGCTGTTTCCATATCTTCAGAATATTTTCGTGCAGTTTCTTCAAAACTTTTGCCAGCCTTTAGATCGTTAAGAGCTTGGTTGATTTTAGCATAAGCGGTAGCTGTGTCGGGGTCTGGATTGTATTTAATGGGCACCAATATCACGCCTACCTGATATTCACTTTTCCTTTTTTCG
>CAYUZZ010000406.1:0-2872 GCA_964449505.1 uncultured Hyphomicrobiales bacterium
ATAAAACTTTCGGAATTATATTATTTGATAAAAATGATTATTATGAATTGCTAAATAATAAAGAATTTGGACATCTAATTCTGGGCACGGTGGAGACACTCGATACCATACTTGACGAATATGATCCTGAAGAAGTAATAATAGCAAGTGACAAAACAGGCCATGACTTGCTGTTGGAAATTGTAAATATATGCTCAGACCGAAATCTTAGAGTTAAAATTGAAACTGATTTGTACGATATATTTACTGGACAAGCCAAGACTCAGAATTTATATGGCATAACTCTAATCGAAATTAGTACCCAATTACTAAAGCCATGGCAAGAAATATTGAAAAGATTATTTGATATGGCGTTCAGTTTTATGGTACTAATGATTGGTTCTCCCATTTGGTTATTAGTTGCCATTTTCATTAAATTAGATTCCAAAGGACCCGTGTTTTATACCCAACCAAGGGTTGGAAAAGAGGGTAAATTATTCAGGATTTTTAAATTCAGGTCGATGAAGTACGAACCGATTCAACTAAAAGAACAATGGACTTCTGTAAATGACCCCCGTGTTACAAAATTTGGAAAGTTTATCAGAAAAACACATTTGGATGAAATACCACAGTTTTGGAATGTTTTTATAGGTGATATGAGTGTAGTAGGACCCCGACCCGAGCAACCAAAGTTTGTGGACGAGTTTACAAAAGCAATTCCACATTATAAAAGAAGATTAAAAGTAAGACCCGGTATTACTGGTTGGTGGCAAATCAAGTCACAGACTTATCAATTAAACATTGATGAAATTAAGTATAGATTAAAAGATGATTTTTATTATATAGAAAATATGTCCATCAAACTTGATATAGAAATTGTTGTAAGAACAGTTTGGTGTGTTGTCTCAGGACATGGACAAGCATAGGGGAATTTATGAAATCAATAATTGTAATACCAACATTTAACGAAGCAGAGAATATCCAAAATCTGATATCAAAGATACATTCTGTTGTTCCAAGTACTCATATACTTGTGGTGGACGATAATTCACCTGATGGAACTGCCGAGATTGTGAGTAACATCAAAAGCACTGACCAACGCTTGCATTTAATCAAAAGACCCGGAAAGATGGGTCTGGGTACTGCATATTGTGATGGATTCAAATATTGCCTCGAAAAAGATTTTGACGCCATTTGCGAAATGGACGCAGATTTTTCTCACGACCCCTTAGAGCTTCCTAATTTCTTCAGAGAATTTCCAAACTATGATTTATTAATTGGCTCGAGATATATTGTGGGTGTTAATGTTGTTAACTGGCCACTGAGCCGTTTAATTCTTAGTTATGGTGCTAACTTATATACACGCATTATAACTGGAATGCCAATAAACGATGCAACAGGAGGATTTAAATGTTTTCGTGCAAGTAAACTAAAAGAAATTGACCTTGATACTATTCATTCTAATGGATATGGATTTCAAATAGAAATGAATTTTAGAATGTGGAAGAAAGGTGCACGTATCAAAGAAATACCAATTATCTTTGTTGATAGAAGAAGCGGAGTGTCAAAGATGAATAAGAGCATTGTGTACGAAGCCATATTTTTAGTATGGAAATTGAAATTCTTACCTTGGCTATTAAATAAAAAGAATAAAATTTAAACGATACATAATCAATGACCGATATATCAGTAGTAATTGTTAATTATAATGTGAAGGATTATCTTTACAAATGTATTAATTCAATTTTTGCATCTCATGGAAATCTATCAATCGAAATTATTATTGTTGATAATAATTCTACTGATGGTTCTGTGGCTTATATCAAAGGGCACTTCCCCAATTTAAATGTAATATCCCTAAGTGAGAATATCGGCTTTGGCAGAGCTAATAATTTGGGAATAAATGCCGCAAAAGGAAAATATATACTTATTCTAAACCCCGATACATTATTGCAAAATGATACCTTACTCGAAATCTGCAATTTTATGGAAGCAAACCCAGATGCTGGTGCATCTACTTGTAAAGTATTAAATGGAGATGGTAGTTTTCAGCAATCTTGCAGGCGTGGTTTTCCAACTCCAATATCAGCATTCAGTAAGTTATTTGGATTACAAAAAATATTTCCGACTTCAAAAATTTTCGCAAAATATAATCTTTCTTATTTGCCAACTGATGAAGTGTATCCTGTTGACGCTATTTCTGGTTGCTTTATGTTTTTTAGAGGAGATTTACTAAAGCAAATTGGAGGATTTGACGAGGATTTCTTTATGTATGGCGAGGATATTGATATTTGTTACCGAGTAAATAAGTTAAACTTCAAAATCATGTATGTTCCATTATCCTCAATAATTCATTACAAAGGCGAGAGCACTAAAAGAAGCAACTCCAATGAAATTAAATCATTTTATGATGCGATGGAAATTTTTGTAAAAAAGCATTATTCTAAATCTTTCATTTTTATGCTTTTCCTCAGAATTGGTATTTACTTGAGAGCTTTGCTGTCCTACTTAATCAAATTTAAGAAAGATATTTCGATGGCTACCTTTGATATGCTTTCACTTACCTTGGGTATGCTTATAGGAAGTAAAATTGTTTTTTACGTATTTATTGGATTTCCAGATTATGCTTATCCTAATGTATTTATGTTACCCCAGCTGATTTTGTTAACAGTAATGATAATGGTGGGCGAATATTTTGAAGGAAAAAACAATCTGTCTAAAATGTTCTTTGGATATACAATAACTTTTTTGATATTATCAACCCTTACTTACTTTTTTCCCGAGTACCGTTTCAGTCGGGGGGTAGTTCTCTTTATGGTCGGATATGGAATTATCAGTTCAACGCTTGCAAGATTGTGGATTTCATTATTTAATAGATTTGCTGGCAATAGTG
>CAYUZZ010000407.1:0-2868 GCA_964449505.1 uncultured Hyphomicrobiales bacterium
TTGTTCTCCAGAAGTCATTTAAAATGACCATTCTTGCTATCTTTACAAATATAATTCCACAAAATTCACTTTGACAAAAAAAAGTATATTAAAAATTATTAATTACTTTTTGAATATATTTAATATTATCTCGTATTATATTTATGATTAGCTAATAATATATTTTGTTTTCTATTTATTATTCTGTAATTTTGTTGGAATATTAAATTAATTTGGAGGAAGTCGTATGATATTTATAAAAAGTATTTATAAATCGCTTTTGGTAAGCATCATTTTTTTCATGATGTCTAATTTGGGAGCAAACTCACAATCTTGGTATTCTGAAGTATCGCAGTCTGGCTTCATATTAAAGAAAGTAGTCAGTGATACAATCGTACCCAGTGGACAGTCATTTAGCTACACAATATATTATACCATACCAGCAGGAGCTACTAATGTTACAATTACAGATAACCTACCTCCAGGACTTCAATTTTTAGGCTTTGCTGTGAACAATGCTTGCGGAACCCCAACGGTGAATTCACCCTTAATAAATTCAATGGGCGGGAATTTCTCGATTAGTTGGCCAAGTATTCCTAACGGCTGCGTTGGCTCATTTACGATAACGGTTGCATTTCCTAATGGTGTTACCTGCCCTGGCACTACAGTGAGAAATAGAGCATGCATTATGGCAATACTCAATAATAAAGATTATGAATTTTGCACAAATTTTCTATCAACATCTGCTACTGCAACTAATCCTTGGGCAATCAACAAGTACCCTTTAGGATTGGCGTGGGTGGGTGGAAATTGCCCCTGGGCAACAGGAAGCGATACCGTTACTTATCAAGTCTGTGTTTATAAAGCAGTTGGTACAACTGGGCAATTAAACTTGGTGAATGCTGTAGTTACTGATACATTACCAACAGGCGCCCAAATGGTAAGCTCAACTTGTGGTGCAACCCAAACTGGCAATGTTATTACTTGGAATGTTGGCAATATGTCTGCATTACCAGCTTATAATTCTGTCTGTTGCCAATTTACTATTTATTATCCTTTGGCACAGTTCCCCAATGGTTCAAGTATAACAAACAAAGCAAACTTAATTGGTTCCTTGGGACCTCAGCAGTCACCATGTTCTAATTTTACTACTTCTGCCAGTACTTGTGTCAACAAGCAGACTTATCAAAGTGCAACAATTAGCAAATGGACTTATACTAATCGCCAACCTGGTTGTGCTGGTCAGTATTTAATTTATATTTGCAACAGTGGAACAACTAACTTGCCTGTTGTAGCACTCGACACTCTTCCAACTTCACTAAGCGGATATTCAATTGGCACAGTTTGGCCAGCAAGTATGTCTGCTACTTTAAATAGTGGAATAGTTACAATCACAGGAACATTGGCACCGGGACAGTGTGCTTATGTTGCTGTCAATTTTACAATTCCTGCAAATGCAGTTGTTGGCTCAACAATCACAAATTGTGTATATTTGACATCAATGGTGCCCAATCAATCTGCATGTACTTCTTTTATTGTGGACACTCCTGCACCAAAAGCTTGTTTGTGGAAGGAAGTTTGCCAAAAGCAAGTTTCATATACTCCAGGCTCTACTTTCAGATACAGATTAAGAATACAAAATATTGGTGGACAGACCTTATCCGGTACTACTTTAACAGATGTTTTGGATCAGAATCTTGAATATGTTGGCAATCCATCTTATTATACTGCAAATACATGGAGCATACCGAATTGCAAACCTAATCCAAATGCTGCTGAACAATGGACTGGCGTAACCTTGTCATATAATTCAGGGAACAACACGGTAACAGCTACTATGCCAAATATTGCTGCAATTTGTCAGAACATTTTCTACAGTTCTTGCGGAATGTATGGTACTGGTGGCGTTCCATATTATTACATTGAATTTGATGTAAAAGTAAGAGATACTGCTGCTATGGGTAATATACCAAACAAATTTACTCTGGCAGGTGGAACATTGGGAGCAGTAACCGAAACATCAAATATTGAATATGTCTTGGTTATAGGTGTTGTAGGATTTAATTTGCAAAAAGGTGTCAAAAAGCCTACAGATACTAATTATACAACTAGTGCCATGGTTACTCCAGGGGCAAACATCAATTATAAATTAAAAATGAACTCGAGTGGTACAGCTGCATTAGGTCATATCACTTTTGTAGATTTGATGCCTAAGAATGCAGGAGCTGCCGACCAACTAATACTTGCACCCTGTAGCAATAGAAATAGCCAATTCGATATTACTTATAATAGTATTATTGGAATTCCAATTCCAAGTCCAGCGTTCCCGTTGATGAATGCTACCACTTCGATAGCGAATGTGAATAACCTTGCTCCCACCGGAGCACCCGGAAATTCGTTCACTACAGGTTGTGGAACTAATGGTTCGTGGGCAGCGGGTTCGAGTGTTGGCATGAAGAACTTTGCTATTTATTTCGGAGCAACCGCTGTCGGTCTTACCGGAGCGGAGTATCAGTTCCTTGCACATGTTGACAGCACTGCTAAAGCAGGGCAAAATTCTTGCAATACTTTTGCTGCCAGTGGTTGGACTAAGCATTTAATTCAAAGTTCCATACTTAGTTATCAAATTGCCGGTGAATTAGAATCTCCAACGGCTTGTGTGTCAATTGATTCAACTCAGCAACCGAGTGGTTGTCTTAAAGATGTTAAAATCGAAATAAAATGCAAGGATTATGACCAAGCAACTGGTGCATGGAATTATACTATCAATCTTAGTGCTTCCAGTTGTGTTAATTCAACTCTGCTGGTCTCTTCCCCTCATGGCACAATTTCACCTGCAAGCTATAATTTAACAAGTTCCCCATGGACAATATCCATGAATTTTCTATA
>CAYUZZ010000408.1:0-2868 GCA_964449505.1 uncultured Hyphomicrobiales bacterium
TACTGTTTTCTGTTAACTTACTTGCTTTACTAATTTCTTCATCCATTAGTAATGCTCTAAATGCTGAGTTTGCCTTACCTAAGTCGGTAAACTGTTCTACTGCATTTTTAGCAAGTTGAGAATCATCTCTTCTTTCTGCTTTACTTCCACAAGGGTCAAACATTAATCCAAAAGTACAATTTCCTGTATAAGCTCCAGTATAGCTTAATGAGGAATGGGTGGCATAAATCCAACAACCACTACTTGCCCATAAATCTACCATGTTATTACAGAATGACATACTGCTCATCGCAATTTCTGAGTAGGACGCAGCATTAATACCAAAATCATATCCTTCAATTGAATTATAACTAATATTTCCAGTATAGGAATTATAAAATTTCCACGCTGGCTCTGTTGAAGCTCCAATATTATTTAGTCCATTTATATTGGTATTGTCCCCATCATAAATAAATACATGACTGCTTGCATTGGTGTTATTAAATCCAATATTAGAGAGATACGGTCTATAACCTCCATTTACAGTTATGTTTTTAAACGCCCCCATACTTAGATCACCTACCAAAGCTCCACCAGAATTTGTTATTGTAATATTGCCATTTATTGTTGTGCTGCCAGGACCAGCACCCCTTAGCTTAACACCCGTTTTGTTTGTAAGACTTATATTACCTGTGTACGTAATGCTTTGCAATTCTACTGTGTATCCAGATTGCGCATCGCTAATTGCTGATTCTATTGTAGGATAATAACCTTTCAAAGTATTATAACTATTTTTTAACTTAGCTAAATAGTTAACATTTGCTCCACTTTCTATAATAATACTTCCACCCGATAATAAAAGATTATGACCATTTAAATTTACAACTGCAGATGGGTTTATTGTTAATGTTACACCACTTGGAACAGTTACATTATCTAATAACGTTACCGATGTATACCAACTTTCACTTGATGACATTGTACCGCTGGTTGTAGCAATAATTTGAAGAAGATTTGCCATGAATGTTGCACCATGGTCACCCGAAACTACAGAATTGCTATAGATCTGATTATTTGATTTAAATATATCATTCTCTGTCCAACTACTTGGTTGAACATAAGAACCTGTATACCATATTCTTTGATAACCTTCATTATCGATTTGTGGTGCTACCGCTGATAATGTTAAATTGTTGCCAATATTTGCTGTAAAAGTATACCCTGCAGAAGGAATGGTATGATTTGTACCGTTAATTGTCATTACACCATGAGTTCCATTACCACTATTATCAGTAAAATTATTATCGACAGTAAGCTCGGCTTGTAGTTAAAACAACATTAAAGTTTACCCAAGTAGTGATAGTACCCCCGGTACTGGACGTTCCTACAAGTGTCCATTTTTTTGAACCGTAAGGAACATTATTTACAGTATAGCAACTTGTTATATTTGTAAATGTTCCCACATCTGTTATTAATTTCCACGCGCCATAATCTAGAGTATCAGATTCAAACACCCAACACACTTCAATGCTCATTGTTGATTGACCACTTGGTATTTGAAATGTTTGACCACCAGTAGGTTGTGATATGTAAAATTGATCATCAGCGAGTAGCTCTACAAATGTAAAACCAAAAATCAAAAGGATTAAAAAATATTTTTTCATTTTAAACTCCATTTTTTATTAATAAAATTTTATAGAACAGTAAATTTGTAAAGAACATAAAAAAGATTATTATTGTCGCCTACCTCCTTTTTTGTTTATAAAATTCATTACATTTAAAAACAGAATAGCCCGTTTCATTAGTAAAAATGAAAATTAAGGTAGCCAGCCTTGGTAGGACTATTCTAAAAAAGGGGACGATGTTACAGCATCGTCCTCGATTTTTTAAGCTTTATTATCCTCCATTTAATTTTCCATGATAAATTAAATATGAATTTGTTAAGTACTCAAATGTTAAAAAGAATACTTCATTTTCAAAAAGCATTGCTGAGTATATCTGCGTTTTGGGAGTTACATTAAAGTAGAATAAATATTCCATATCTATTCCATTATAGTGTACTAATCCATCAGTCATTAAAAGGAAAATATCTTTTGAATTTCTCCCCCAAATCCTCTGGTAGAAATTGTGGTTAGTTATCATTAAGAATAATTGGAACTCGTCATTTATTCGTTTTTCTATTGTGCTTCCCATAATAAAATATACCTCATCGTTTATGAGACTAATATCACACTGAAAACTATGCGACCAATAATTACCGTAGATAAAATTATACTTTCCTTCTGTGCATTCATATATAAGACTACTGTCTGGAAATTCTCCACCACCTGATCTATAAGAAAGTAAATAAGACTTACCATCTTGCTCATTTTTGTAAAAGCGATTAACAATGCCTACGATACCGTTGGTATTAAACATTGCCCATTCACTACCATCATAATGAGCTATTACACTATTATTAGCCAAAAGGCTTTCATCTGGGTAAGCTCCGAATGCAAATAAATCGTTCTTGGAACTTCCCCACATATGTTCAAAAACAACTTGAATATTTCCGTCTTTTTTAAGTTCCGCATTCTTTGCCCAATTTGATCCGTCATAATGCCAAATTGTTCCATTATGACCGCCTATGTATATATTATCTTTTGAGAAACCGAAGATTGAGCGTGGTGAAATAGGACGGTAAATATTATCAGTAGACCACTTATCACCGTCGAAATGATAAATAGTTTTTGTAATATTCCCTGCCGCACCAATTGCCCATATATCAGAAGGTGAACTACCCCAAAGTTCACCCATATAAGAAGAATTAGGCAATGTGTCTATAGTCCAAAAGTAATCCCTTCTGCCAGGTTTAAGGGGTTCTGGCTCAGTTCCTTTTTCGCAAGAAAA
>CAYUZZ010000409.1:0-2865 GCA_964449505.1 uncultured Hyphomicrobiales bacterium
GGAATTTATTTCTATCAATTATTACAGTCAAATTATTAACTTTTTGGTGAGCAGTTGCTTGTAATGATTCATAAATCTGTCCTTCTTGGAATTCTCCATCGCCGGTTAGAACAAATACTCTTCCATCGTAATTTTTGTAATTCTTAACCCAAGCAAAGCCACGTCCTTTAGAAATTCCCATTCCCAATGAGCCCGTATTTGATTCAATTCCTTTAGTTTTTAAATCGGGATGACCATCTGGACCCTCAATTCTACGTAATCTCATTAATTCATCTTCGTTTATAAAGCCGAATGAAAAGAAAACTGAATACAGCCCTGGAACATCATGTCCTTTAGATGAGAAATAAATATCTCTATCAGGTGAATCTGTTCCAACTTTAATAACATTTAATTCATTTAAATATAAATAAACTACAATATCCATTGCACTAAAGCTTGAGCCAAGATGACCAGAGCCAGCTTTCTTTACTGATACAAATGTATTGTAACGACACATATCGGCATACAGGCCATTCAATTCGTAGCGGTGTAATCCACTTTCTCTAATTCTATCAAATTCTGATTTTGGAATAATGTCGAAAATCATTTTATTCCTTTATTTATTGGTGAATAATTTATCGTAATCAACTGTTTTGTGCCAAAATTGACCTGTGTATTTATCGTTGATTTTAAGCAATTTTGGTTCTTCTTCTAATAAATTCAAAATATCTTGCAAATCGAAATCTGCTTTTTGGGGATATAATCTTTCGTAAATTTCTTTGATAAATTGATAATCTTCTTCGTAATCTAAGGTTAACCTTATTTTTTCGGATAAATCAACTCCTTCTTCAAAAGCCACATTGCCTAAAGAGAATTTTGATATATTTTCATAGATATAAGGTGTTGTATGTTCCCTTTGATATTGCTTATCCGAAAGTCGCCAAGCATTTGTCAATGTTTCAAATTTCATAATTTCTACGTCATTTCCATCAGGATACGAGGCAGGGTGAAGATTGCTCACATAATCATATTTAGGGAAATTATCCAAATAGAATTGAATAACTTTGTCTATAATTATTGGGTCAATCAATGAGCAATCAGATGGAATTTTGATGATTGCGTCTGCGCGGCTTAACAAGCCAGCATTATAATGTCTATCCAATACATCATACTCTGAACCACGATAAACATTATATGATTTTGATAGACAATACTCTACCAATTCATCATCGCGTTGATTATCGGTAGTGGCAATAACTATTTTTGAGATTAATTTAGATTTACTCATTCTTTCAATTTGAATTTCAAGAAGAGTTTTATCCATAATTTTTTTCATTATTTTGCTTGGTAATCTAGTTGAACCAAGCCTTGCCTGAACTATCGCAACAATATTCATTATATTCCAGTTGCTAATTGTTTAAATGATTTTTTTGATTGGTACTGTCTTCTATCAAATTTATGCACAAATTGAAACTCTTCCGAATTTTCGAGTAACAATTTACATTCGTTTGCAATATTCATAGCCGAATTACCGCCATTTTGTATTGGGGCTAATCTTTGCAATAAATTCTTATCAATTTCGGAATAAACTTTTTTCCCAAGTGCAATTCCGGTATAAACAACCGTTGAGTACTTTGTGATTAACACATCACAATGTGCAATCATTTCGTGGATATTTCCTTTATCAAAAACGATTGCATCAGGAATCAATTCCATGATTTCCCTTGTGGCACGCTCTACATTTTCATTTGGATGTAATTTGAAAATTAATTGCTTGCCATTTGCAATTTCAATAGCATGCTTGATAAATTTCTTTCTATTTTCATATTTGAAAGTTTCCCTATAATCGGAAGTTGCCACCAAAGCAAAGTCTCTATAAGGTAAGTTATTTTTTCGATATGCTTCACAATTATCGTAATTTGGAATTCCTGTTACCCTGATTTTACTTGGATTAACCCCTTTCCTGATAAATTTTTCCTTGTAGCCATCCGAGGCAACACAGAAAATATCATATTGGTCAGATAATCCCATAACAGAAGTAGAAGCTAAATAACGAGGAAGTTTTAGATATTTCACCATCAAATAACGAATATCTTCGGGATCGGTCATTCCCTCTTGAACGTGAACCACCTTAGTATTTCTGATATTTTTGGGCATAATCAAATCCGTGCAAGTAATTACCAAGTCATAATTATTAATATTACCCTTGTAATCATGCTTCAAATTATTATCTTTGAAATATTGAACAGTTTTATCGCGGACAGGACCACAAAGAGGCACAAAATTCAGCAATTCTTTTTGGGCAAGATAATCAAGAATACCATCGGCATACATTTCTGTAAAACAGCAATCATATTCATCTAATTGCTTCGAAATTTGGTGCATCATAGTAGTAGTATTCATAGTTCCGCAAATCAGAAGAACCTTTTTCTTAGTGCCAATATCAATTGTTTCGTGAATTCTCATAACAATTCCTTATTTACTCTTAACAAAAATAAAATCTTGATGTTATGAAAATATAAAGGAAATATTAACGAAAATTCGCAAAATTGGGAAATGTGTCAAATCTGTTAATTTTCTTTTCAAAAAATAAACTAAAGCAGATAATTTAAACAAATATTAAATATTTTAACGAAAAATTAACAGATAGAAGTTAAAGGAATATGGAAACTAATTTAGCAATTGAAGATATTCTTGTGCTTACTTCGATAGGGTTAATTATTGTAGAGACCCAAAATTTTGTGTCTCTACGATGCTCGTATCGAAACAAGCCAAAATATCTGATCTGTCTTGCCAGCTGAAAGGAGCTATCGGATTGTTTTTTACCTTCCCACTCCAACGGAGTGCAATATTTATAGAAAAAGTTTCCCTGATTCACCCCATTCG
>CAYUZZ010000410.1:0-2859 GCA_964449505.1 uncultured Hyphomicrobiales bacterium
CAGTTCCGCAGACTGTTCCATCTCAACCGGTGCAACAGTTACCACAGGCTAAGCCTCAGCAACAGCCTGTACAACAGCAACAAGCTGCACCAAAGCCTGAAGAAAAGAAATAATCTAAGAAAATCATCTAAGAGAATAATCTTAGTAATTATTAATTATTAAACCACTCTCAAATTCGTAATAGTTTTTGGGTGTGGTTTATTTTTTTGGTAGATATAATGTTTTTTAGTCTGCCTGTAAAGTTCAAAATCTCCTAAATAAAAAACAAGGGAATTTTTGAATCCCCTTGTTAATTTATTCTTTACATCATCAAAGCAAATTATTTGGATTTGGCATTAGATTTAGTTGCTTTTACATCACAGCAAGATTTCTTCGATGAACCAAGTTTCATGCCTTTATCGCTGCAACTTGACGAACCAGTATTACAACTTGATTTATCCATTTTGTTTGAAGAAACAGTGGCGGAATATCCCAAATCTTTAATTTTTTTGGTAATTTTATCGGAAGTTGTTTTAGAATCGTCGTATTTTACTGTAACCACTTTGGAAGACACATCAGCGTTCGAGCTCGTTACACCGGCAGTATTCTTCAAACCGCTCTCGATTTTGCCTTTGCAAGTTTCGCAAGTCATATTAGTTTGTATCTTGATTTCTTTATTTGCGGCAAAAATCATTACTGTTGCCAAAACAAAAAATGCCATCGAAAGTTTCAAAAAGTTAGTAAACATAAATTCCCCATTTAGTAAATTATTAAAAAGTAAAAATAATCATTCTTTTACAAATTTCAAAGCTGTTTGAATTATAACGTCTTTATTTGCTTTAACGTTATCCATGCTTTCTTTAGTGTAAATATCGGGTAAAATCGGATTATTAAAAATCATTTTATCGTTGGTATCGATACAAATCATCCCTGATAGTGAAATAGCAAATCCACCTGCCAATCTAACGGTGAATGTTTCGGAGGCATTTCCCATACTTGGGTTTCCAAGCAATTTACCCAAGTTATTATCCTTTACTATCTTGGCAATAATTTCAGAATACCCTGTTGTTCGTTCATTAATCAAAAATAGTAAAGCCTTATTTAGCAATTTTGATTTAGGCAGAATTTCCCCAGCGATTATTTCTTTTGATTTGTTTAATTTATCTGGGAAAGTGTATGTTGGTATCTCCCAATTTACGGTATTTAATGGCTGGTTAGTGAATAACGATAGTATATGCTCGCTCATTTTCGAATCACCCCTCAAATCAAATATAAATTTATCAAAATTATCGAGATTTTTTAGATAATCCTTCATTTGATTATCTGTCATGGCAGTCATATCAATATACAGAGTATTGGAATCGCTTGTACTGATTACGGGTGGTCGTGGTTCATAAATATTATTTAGCAGAGTATTCCTTAACAACTTAATATCTTTTGTGTGTCCAGTACTATCTTTTACAGTAATCAAAATTTCTGAGTTCTTTTCACCTGCACGCAGCATGGCGCCCGCTTTCATCAAATTGTATTCATTATTTGCGCAATAGTAGCTCGCAGATAATCGCTCAAGGATTATATTTATATCTTCGCCATCAAATTTAATTATCTCGTCGCCTATTGATAGACCAGATTTATTATCATAATTCTGACTAACAATTATTTTATCATCAACTTTTTTAAAAAGTATAGGAATGCCATAATCATAATTATTAAATGAATTCCAAATTCTTGCTTTGGAATCTTGGCTAAGAAAAATAAAATCATTCAATATTTGAATAATTTCATCATAATTATCTGTATTCACTATTTTTGCTAAATTAATTTTAAATGATGAATCGAGAGAGTTTACATCTATGTCGGTAATACTAAAATTTCTTAAAATGCTGTAAATTTGTATGAGAACCGCTTCTCTGGTATGATAATCTTTATAATTGTAAAATATATCGAGGGGTGCGAACTGGTAAATGTTCAAATTCTTCTTTGCTTGCATTGGTAGGGTGTTTACAGAATCTGTATAAACTGCAACGGGAAATGTTACATAACTGCTATCACTGACTTTAATGGAATACATCTCCCCCTCGGTAGGGAAATTAACTCTATTGAAGATATCAGAGCTGATATTTAGTGATTGGCTACCTGTTGATTTGTTCACTTTATCAACTGTAAACGAGTATCCTGCTCCAATTACAGCAGGCTCAATAGTCCAACCCTTAATTTTGTTTAAATTGCCCGGTTCCTCAAATCCATTGTTATCAATATTAATGTTATTAATGAGTTTCCCTTTGTCATATATTGCGATTTTAAGGTTATCAAACCACGCACTACCCTCGCCAACAAATACAAGTGCCAACTTAAGTTGTTGCACGTTATTTGGTAATTTAAATTTAAGTATTCGGTTCTCCCATTTATTGCCGGTAACTGGTTTATCCGCACTAGTTTCTACTACGTAATCATGCGAAGCGATGATATCAGTTCTTGTCCATATCTGTGCATTGGCTCCTGGGGATTGCTTGTCCACTCTGATATCGCAGCTGATACGAATTTCTTTTCCATCATATTTCACAAGGTCTATTGACTGGGTAATTGACCCTTCACGTCTTCTGGTAGTAGAATAGATATTCTTACGGTTACCAAAGAAAACATCATTTTCAAAGTAATTGGGACCACCTTTATACATCATTGCATAATTTACAGTATTATAAGTTGATTTTGGTTTTGAGTAATACTTCTCAATAGACTTTTGCTTTTCAATTTTGAAAGTATTATTGAAAGGGTTAAGGAAGTAGGCAATTAAATCCTGCTGATTATCAAATTTCAGCTTTTCCTTTGCGTTCAGAACGGACAAAAGATAGTTATCCCAATCGATTTGATTTGCTTCGT
>CAYUZZ010000411.1:0-2853 GCA_964449505.1 uncultured Hyphomicrobiales bacterium
GCGTTTATATCGCACAATTTACGATTTAATTATCGGTTCGCTTATATTTTTTTATTCAATGGATTCAATTGCTGCAGAAAAATATGTTGTGACAGTAAGAAAAGATTTAGTCGAGAAATCGTACGATATTATGATGGGGGAATTGGGCTTAGTTGAGAAAAGCAATCAAAATGATGGTGCCGTTCAGAAATATCTTGCCATTGTGGGGCTGAAGGGCAACAATCCCTATTGTGCAGCAGGGCAATTCTGGTGCTTTGTGATGGCTGCCAAGAATTTGAAAATTGCTGAAAGTAATATTCCTATTCCCAAAACAGGACTAGCAAATAATATTTATAATTATTTCAAGAAGAATGGAACTAAAAGTCCATTCCGGGCTGAACTTCACGATTTAATTATTTGGCGAAAAGGAAGTTCTGCATTTGGGCATATAGAAAGGGTGATCCAATCAGGTAAAGCTGGTTGGGTAAAGACTGTGGGATTTAATGTTAGGGAAATACCCAGTGGCAAACAGGGTGTTTTTATTAAAAAAAGAAATTTATACTATCCCCTGCTTGGTATGAAATTGCGTGGAATAGCCGGTTTCAGAATTAAAGGTTAAGTATATGAAGCATATTTTCTTTAATCAATCTATGGATATAGATTGCGAAAGCGAATGGATTAAAATTAACAGACCGTATAACCAAGATGCGAAATGCTGTAAGAAAACTATTAAGTCGATTCAAATAATTTGGCAGGAAGTGCAATTCGTTCCTATTACAAATCCAAAAGGGATACTTTTGTTGTATTATACTAATTATACCGAATCAAAGAAGCTGTTTAGCCAATACGATATTAGTATTGAAAACAACATTGATGATTCTTTGATGATAGATATAAATTCCAACTACAGTTATTTTAAAGTGAAATTTATTAGCGAAGATATTATTTCTGGTCTGCTTGATATAGCGGTATGTGAATGTTAGCACTCTGTCAATATAGTGTCAAATCTAAAAATCGAGAAGGATGTTTGTTCTACTAAGTAATTGTTTTATTATTAGTCAAGCATCCTTTTCTGACACAATATAGCAATTCTCTTTCATTTCCAACAAACTGACAGGTAATAATTATGCAAAATAATAATTTAATAGTAATGGCTATAATTGCAGTTCTTCTGTCGATTTTTATATATTTGATGTATCGGTTGGAGAATTGTCATGACAAGAATATACTTGTTTATCAGAAAGATACATTGATAATCTACAAACCCCAAATGATAGAAGTGGAAAAAATTAAAGCAAAAATAGTTTATAAAAGAGATACGATTTTTCAAATTAAACCCTTTATAGCAAGTGCCGACACTATCATTCAAAAAGATACAGTTTATATTCGCTACGATTTCCCGGAAAATCAATTTAAATTTAAAATTAGCCAGGCTACCGATACTATTTTAGTGAAAAAGATTTATGAATATGCCCAAGGCTATAATGATAGCTGGTTGATAAGAGTTCTTATTTTTGTTGCCGGGTTGACCGGTGGATATTATTTATTTTAATGAAAAGGATTAATATGTTTGATACTTTATCTACCGAACTTGCTAACAAGCATCTTTTTAATAATTTTATTAAAAAGGGGATTTTGCCTAATCCAGATATAATGCTCTCAAAATTAGGCAAAAATTATGAAATTTATCGTGAGATGAAAAATGACTCACATCTTTGGAGTTGCATTCAATCACGTAAAAGCGGCACTATGGCTTTGGAGTATTTGATAGAAGCAAACGGTGCCTCCGACCAGACCGTTAATTTGATTGAGCGAGCATTTTCGATGATTGATATATATAAGTTGCAAAGTGATATACTTGAATCCATATTTTTTGGGATTCAGATAATCGAAATTATTTGGGAATATAAGCTAATAGATGATAAATATTATATACTACCATCGCAACTAATACCTCGAATTCCCGATGGATTTGCCTTTGACGAGAAGGGGGGATTGATGATAAAGCTGAAATTTAATGAAACAATAAAAGCACCTGAATATAAATTTATAGTAGCAAGGAACGAAGGAAGCAATAATAATCCCTATGGCGAACCAGTATTGAATAAGTGTTATTGGTATGTTACTTTCAAAAACGGAGTTACCAGATTTTGGATTAATTATGCCGAAAAATATGGGTCTCCATTGTTGCTGGCGCAATTTCAGCGGGGTGCCTCGCAAGAGGAAGCCGAAAAATTAGCAGATGCACTTGCAGAGATGAGTCAAGACGCCGTAATTGTAACTCCTGCAGATTTCAAAATTGATATTGCCGAATCAAGCCGCTCTGCATCGGTTGAATTATTTAGAGAATTAATTAAATATTGCAATAATGAAATTTCAAAAGCCGTCTTGTCGCAAACACTTACCACCGAGATAGATAATGGAAGCTATGCCGCAGCCGAAATTCATTATAAAATTAGGAAAGAGCTAATCAAAACTGACTCGTATTTAGCAAGCAATGCCATTAATAAAATTATTGAATATACTGTAAAACTGAATAATGAAGGCAACAATTTTCCTAAAATTAAATATATTATAAATGAAGCTGATAATAACAACAGAATTGACCGCGACATAAAACTAAATAATGCTGGTATTAAATTAAGTAAAAATTATTGGATGAGAACCTACGGACTGAAGGATGAAGACTTGGAAATAGTATGATTAATGAATGAGATTGGATTGGTAAGAATTTGCTTGAATTTGCATAAGACTTGATTGAGGCAAAAGATATTGGCGATAAAAACCCTGATGGAGCAAAGAAAACGGCAGCCTTGACGCTGCCTTTCATTTCTCATATAATAAATATTTTATGATTTTTTTTAATTGCCTTCA
>CAYUZZ010000412.1:0-2853 GCA_964449505.1 uncultured Hyphomicrobiales bacterium
AGAATTGAATATCCCTCGTCCCCAAATTAATCTTGAAGTTGGCTCTGATACACAAGCAAAGCAAGTCGCAAAAATTATGGATAAATTTGATGATGTAACCAATGAATTACTACCCGATGCTATACTTGTGGCAGGTGACGTTAATTCTACAATGGCTTGTAGTATAGTTGCTGCTAAAAAGGGTATCAAAATAATTCACTTGGAGGCAGGATTGCGAAGCTTCGACCGCAAAATGCCCGAGGAAGTAAATAGAATAGTTACAGATTCACTTGCCGATTTGCTTCTTACGCCTTCGCCAGATGCCGTAATTAATCTAAAAAATGAAGGACATAATGAGAATAAAATCCATCTTGTTGGCAATATTATGATAGATACATTGTTCCATTTTATGCCAATTGTAGAAAAATCAAATATTTTAAATACATTTAATTTAACCAAAAAAGATTATGGACTCATCACATTGCATAGACCGTCTAATGTTGATGAACCCGAAATCCTCGAAAATATCTTAAGAGCACTTGTTAATATATCTAAGAAAATTAATTTAATATTTCCAATTCACCCAAGAACTCAAAAAAATATCGACTTATTTAACTTAAGACAAATTATTAAAAATCAGGATAGCTTGATTCTTACTGACCCATTGGGTTATTTAGACTTTCAAAAATTGATGGTTAATTCTAAATTTGTAATTACAGATAGTGGTGGAGTGCAAGAAGAGACAACTGCACTTACCATTCCTTGTATCACAATGCGGGAGAATACAGAAAGACCAATTACCGTAAGCGAAGGAACAAATATCATAGTAGGAGATGATACTGATGAGATGACCAAGCTTGCATATTTGGCAATGAACGGTGGTTGGAAAAAATCTTTAATCCCTGATATGTGGGATGGCAAAACTGCTAAAAGAGTTGTTGAAGTGATTTCTGAGGAGTTTGGGATAAAATGAAAATTATTGATGTAAAATCATTAGCAATTGAAGATATAAAAGTGCTGCGATATCAGAAATTTTCCGATGATAGAGGGTATTTTGCAGAGACATTTCGACAAACTGATATCGAAGAAAATGAAAATTGTGATTTTTTACATGGTGTAAAATTTAACCAGTTCAATGAATCATACTCAAAAGGGAATACATTGAGAGGACTACATTTTCAATGGAATCCATATATGGCAAAACTTGTGAGATGTATTTCTGGCAGATTAATTGATTTGGCATTAGATATTCGTCATGATTCATCAACCTATGGTAAAGTTATAGCGTATGAACTAAATAATACGACAGAAATTGGTGAGTGGATTTGGTTACCCGTAGGATTTGCTCATGGTATTTATTTAGCAGAGGATTCTATAATTGAATACATCTGTACAGGAATGTGGAACCCAAAAGGCGAATTAGCCATTTCACCATATTCTACTGATATAGACTGGTCTCTGAATTCGCTTGCTTTACAGAATTTGCTTACAAATATATTAAAATCAAACGTAAATATAAGTGAAAAGGATAGAAGCGGCATCTCATTAGCGGAGTGGGCTACATACAGGGAATCCTCTTTGTTTAAATATGGAGAATAACAATGGGTACTAAAGGATTAATACTTGCGGGTGGAAAGGGTTCAAGACTATTTCCAATGACTTCAGTTTTCAGTAAACAACTTCAGCCCGTTTATGATAAACCAATGATTTTTTATCCCTTATCGACTCTTATGCTGGGCGGAATTCAAGATATACTGATAATATCAACACCTGAAGATATTCCCAATTTCAAGAAATTACTGGGAGATGGGTCACAATGGGGTATCAATTTAAATTATATAATTCAGAAACATCCTGGAGGATTACCCCAGGCATTCATTCTTGGGGAGGACTTTATAGGAGAATCGCAAGCCTGTCTTATACTTGGAGATAATGTATTTTATGGTAAACTTGATTTTTTCAGGAATGGATTAAAAAATAATACAGGAGGAACAATTTTTGCTTATCGGGTTGATAATCCTTCTGAGTATGGCGTAGTAGAATTTGATAAAAGCAATGTGGTTGTTTCAATTGAAGAAAAGCCCTTAGCACCAAAATCAAATTATGCCGTGCCTGGTTTATATATATTTGATAAAAGGGTTAGTCAATTTTCAAAAGATTTGAAGCCAAGTAGTAGGGGAGAAGTAGAGATTACAGATTTACAGAAGAAGTATCTTGAAGTTTCAGATTTAAGAGTTGAAATAATAGGAAGGGGTGTTGCTTGGTTAGATACAGGAACTCCCGATAGCCTTCTCGACGCTGCTAATTTTATTCATGCAGTTGAAAAACGTCAGGGAACAAAAATTGCTTGTCTGGAAGAAATAGCTTTTTTAATGAAATTTATTAACTTGGATAAATTAATTTATAACGTCGAAAAGTTACCTAACAGCAATTATAAAAGTTATTGTTTGAAAATAATTGGAGAATATTCTGGATGAAATTATTAGTTACTGGTGGTGCAGGATTCATTGGTAGTGCATTTGTAAGGCTTGCTGCAAGTTCCGATTTCGAAATTGTGATTGTTGATTGCCTAAGTTATGCCGGTGATAGAGTAAGGATTAATTCAGTTGATCATATTAAATTTTATAATTTAGATATTTGCAACAAAAAAGAACTTTGCGAAGTATTTGAAATTGAAAAACCTGAATATATTGTTCATTGGGCTGCTGAAACGCACGTTGACAAAAGTATTCTTGATGCAAGCCCATTTATGAAAACAAATGTAATTGGTACCCAGAATTTGTTGGACTTGGCTCGACAAAATAAAATTAAAAAATTCGTTAATATTGCTACAGACGAAGTTTATGGTGATTTAGATTCTTCTGGGCAGTTTTT
>CAYUZZ010000413.1:0-2847 GCA_964449505.1 uncultured Hyphomicrobiales bacterium
TTTTTCTTAAAAAAGTACATATATATGTTAGAGTTGTTACAATTTTATTAAAAATAAGGAGGTAAGATAAAATGTCTGAAATTTAATATTAAAAAGCCGAAGAAAAACTGAAGTGGTTTCGACTCCGGCTTTTTATTCTTTTTCTGAAAGGAAAGCACAGTTCCCATTCAATATTTTTCGTATGGTAGAAGTATATAACTTTCCGCCAAGCACAGCAATTCAAAAATACTAAAAATTGTTGAAATTGCTAAGTGAATTTTTTCTGTGCTTTATTTAACTATTTTATTATTTATAATAGAGTTTTGTTATGAAAAACGGAATTATATTAATTTCAATTTTTGTTTTTACTTTTGTTTTAGTAACTATTAGTTCATCTGCTTATGATGATTGCAAGTTTGCTTGTCCAGAAATTGAATGGCAGTCATCAGGATCTACCCCATTTTCTGTTCCTAGTTGCCTTGGTTGTAATTTTATTGCATATTGGTCGTATCGATACCTTGATTGTCCAGAACTTGGTGTAAATTGGTGTGATTATAAACTGGATTCAATATCTTGTGTAGGTTGTCCTCCAAGCTGCTGGTCATGCTCTTCAATTTATACCTTGACCCATTCAGCTATGTCTACCGTTATCGATCAAGTAGCTAGATTTTCAGTGTGTGTGCAAGAATTGCCAAATGATTCATGCATTGCAAATTTCTCAATAAATTATTCAAGTTGCTGGCAATATACTAGTTCTGGACCAGGAGGACCATCTGGATTAAAACCTTGTGATGAAACACAGTGTTGTAAAGAAATATGGAAGTATTGTAAAGATTCAGTTGGCAATATTACAGGTCCTTTTTTAGTTTCACAATGGGGACTTAATCCTGTATGCGAAAGTGGACAATGTATAACTATTTGTGAAGAATTTACTCCACCACCAACAATAAACAATATAAATGAAAATGGTATTTTTAATCATTCCTTAAAAACCAAGGTTTTCCCAAATCCAAGTGCCGATTTAATTAATTTGCAGATTGAATCAGATACTGAAAGCGAGCTAATGATTGAAATTATTGATATTTCAGGTAATATTATTGCTACTAAAAATATTGTAAAGAAACAGAGTGAAATTCAATTACAATTTAAGTTAAGTTCATTTTCAAATGGAATTTACTACTTTATCGTTGAACAGAATGGTAAACAGGTGTCAAGTGCCTCCTTCAACATACTAAAATAATTTGACTGATTCTAAAAATAATACGTTCTAATTGATCCTTCCGATGGTTATGACCCATTGGAAGGGTATTTAGAATAATAGTAAATAATTGTTTGTGTCAAAAAGGGAGTTTTTCAATCGTCTATTATATTTAAAATTTCATTTTAAAAGGTTTATTGAATTTTGTATATAGGAGTATAAAATGACAAGAATAATTTTACTTTTTTTGTTTTTAACATGTATTGGTGCAACTGCAGAATATATTTCGATTACCACAAATCCTTTTTCATTGAGCCAATGTGTTGGTAAATCTGCTTTTATTTTTATAAATGCAGAATCAAAAAAGGATACAAAATTGAATTTTCAATGGTATAAAGATGGCGAAAAAATTTTCGGTGAAATATTCCCGTTTTTGAACTTTGCATCTTTACAACATTATCATTCTGGAACATATTTTTGCAGAATAATCAATGAAGAACAGACAGATTCAGTTGATTCTCAATCTGCTACTGTTTATGTTGTCCGACCTACATCTATCATTAAGCAGCCGGAGGATGTTTATTCTAGTTCGAATGATGAAGTAATAACTTTAGGATTTGAAGCTCATATTAATGGAATTGTTATAAATGAAGCCTTAAAAATGGGTGAAAATGTAAATATTCAATGGTTTACTATAAAAGATAATTTTAATACAAAATTATTTGATGATGATATTTATAAGGGTATAAATAGCAATAAATTGTCAATAAATACTATAAAACTTCCCGACACTTCATTCTATTATGCAGAGATAGAAGGATTATGTGGAAAAGCAACAACAAAAACGGTAAAAGTTATAAAAAATTTAAATTTATTAAAGGTTATAATTAAGGGTTTTGATGCTTGCGAAGGTAATAATGAATCTATTTATGCTCAAATATTCAATCCAAAAAATCAATTACTTGAATTTAATTGGCACAAGGATGGTAAACCACTTTATTTTAAGGAAAGTATTAAGGGTATTTATTCAGATGAACTTAAATTCCAACCAATTTATATGAACGATGCTGGCAAATATAAGTTAGAAGCTAGAATTATTGATATGAATTTTTCTGTTTTTTCAAATGAAATTGAAGTTAATGTTGATAAAAAACCAAAAATTGCTTGCTTTAGAATTGATACTTTGATTGGTAAAGATGGACTTTTTCACTTTACAGAGAAAAAAGTATCCAATTCATGGTTAAATATTTTTTATGAGAGTAACAGTTTGCCAATTCAGTTTGATATTTATAAAGATGGCATTTTAATAGCATCTAAATATTCAGATTCATCAATGTTTAGTCTTGGTAATATAAATTATCTTGATTTTATTTATAATACTAAGGACTCTTCGAGATTTTGGGTTGTAGCCCAAAATAAATGTGGATATGATTATTCAGATACAATAAGTTTGTATAAACAAACTATTTGTGATCCTTTTAACCAATTTCACACTCTATGCACTTATGAACCTTTAGCAATTTATATAAATTATAAGGCTATTGCACCAATTAGTCAATTAGATTATCGGTGGTATTTAACATTAGTCAAACCATCACAATTTTTTGTTCCCACAATTAATAAATATGTTAAGGCATTGGAGTATAAATTAGAATTAAAAAATGCGGGAT
>CAYUZZ010000414.1:0-2844 GCA_964449505.1 uncultured Hyphomicrobiales bacterium
AATGAGCGGCCTTGAAGAATTACAAAATCAGTTAGTCAGCTGGCTGGAAATTGATCTGAACTGATTTTGGAAAAAACAACCTCGGCAAAACCTGCACGCAAAAAAGTAAAGTCAACAGAACCTGACATTAGAACAAGATGAATTTCACTCAAATACATAGTTTGGGTGGAACCATAAATTAATGCCATTCCATATAACAAAAAACCTGTTGCAAACGAACCCAGCAGAAAGTATTTTAGAGCTGCCTCTACAGCGGTTATCCTGACTCTAATAAAACCTGATAAAACATAGAATGAAATTGACATTAATTCTATACCAATAAAAATCATTATTAGATGATTAGCATGTGCTATCATCATCATACCTGTAGTAGAAAATAAGATCAAAGTATAAAACTCTTTAAAGTCGTCAAATTCCCTTTTAAGATATGGCATTCCAGCAATTACAGTTAACAAGGCTGATACAGCGAATATTATGTCAAATAAGCTCGGAAGACCACCATAGGAAATCATCCCTCTGGTAAATGATGTATTTATATCAATTTGTATTAAATCAGCACCAAAATATGTATAAAATGCTGCAACTATAATAGCAATAAATGTAATAATCGAAAAGATATAGGTGATAATTTTATTTTTTCCACTCAATGAATCAACAATTATAATAATAATTGATAAAGAAACGGCTAAATATAAGGGCAGACCAGCCAAAAATTCATTTAACATAATTAATCTCATTCATTATTTATTTTTCAAATTTGGGTTGTTATTTTCTAATTGTTTAAATCCGGGAATTTCGTATGTCGAACGGTTAAATTTAATAGCTTCAATCTTGTTTACTGTTTGTTTAGCTGATAGATCAGAAACATTTAAAAATGTATTCGGATAAACTCCTATCCACACAATGAAGAATAATATCGGAATCGACATTATATACTCTGATGGTTTTAGGTCTTGTAAATGATGATTAGCAGGATTGTCATTAGTTCCAAACATTACTCTTTGATACATCCACAAAAGATATACCGCAGCAAAAATTACACCTGTTGCTCCGAAAATGGTAAACCAGTAATTATTCAAAATATTAGATTCGAAAGCACCTTTCAGAGTTAGGAATTCACCTATAAATCCATTTAACCCAGGCAATCCAACAGATGCCAACATAGCTAAAGAGAAAACAACGGCAAAATTTGGCATTATTCGAGCAATACCACCATATTCAGATATTAAACGTGTATGCCTTCGTTCGTATAAAAATCCGACACAAAGGAACAAAAGTCCTGTGGATAGACCATGATTGACCATTTGAATAATAGCACCCTGAATACCGGATAAAGTCATAGAAAAAGTTCCTAGCACTACAAATCCAAGGTGAGATACCGATGAATAGGCGACAAGTCTTTTTATATCTGTTTGCACCATTGCCACAAGTGCACCATAAATAATACCAATAACGGCAAAAGTAGAAATTAACGAGGCGTATTCAATCGAAGAGCCCGGGAATAATTCCAAGTTAAACCTTATTAGTCCATAGGTACCCATCTTAAGTAACACACCCGCCAAAATAACAGAACCAGGGGTTGGAGCTTCTGTATGTGCATCCGGTAACCACGTATGTAAAGGAAATAAAGGCACTTTTATAAAAAACGATAATGCAAATGCCCAGAATAGCCAATTCTGAATATTCAATGGAATGAGCTTTGCTGCATCTTTTAATAATAAATAATTGGTTGTAAATCCACCCGGTAGCACAAGAATATTTTTACCTACGTAATTTGCCACCCAAATAATTGCAATCAACATAAATAGCGAACCAACAACTGTAAAAATGAAAAACTTGACTGTAGCGTATATTCTGTTCTTTCCACCCCAAATGCCAATAATAAAATACATCGGAATTAGAATTAATTCCCAAAAGATATAAAATAGGAATAAGTCTAAGGCTATAAATACACCTGTCATTGCAAATTGAAGAATAAGCACCATAATATAGTATTCTTTCTCTCTTTTTTTAATGGCTTCAAAAGATGACAATATTGCAATGGGAGTTATAAATGTTGTTAGCATTACTAATAATAATGACATACCATCTATTCCTATTCTAAATCCCGCATCAAATTGTGAAATCCAAATAGTTTGATAAACAAATTGAAAGTTTGGATTGGTTTGGTCAAATGATACAAAAAGGAATGCCGAAATAAAAAATGTTATTACCGAAATAGAAAGGGTAACAATCTTAATAAGCTTAACGTTAGTATTACCAATAAAGAGCAATATTAATGCACCGATGATTGGCAAAAAAAGTGTTAAAAACAATGCTTCCATATATCTTAAATCTCTAATCTGACGAAAAAATTATGTAAATAAAAACCAACTGATAACAATGATTATACCTGCAACCATCACAATTGCATAGTTCTGCACAATTCCTGTCTGAATATATTTCAATCTTTCTCCAAATGCCACTATCGACTTGGCGGAGCCATTGACCATACCATCGATTATATTAATATCGACGATTTTCCAAAGAACTGATTCAGACATATTCTTTACTGGATTGATAATTAATGCAAAATATATCTCATCAAGACGGTATTTGTTAAGTAACATCGTATAGATTGGGTGTAAACTTGAAACGAGTTCTTTAGGCTTTTTCAATGATGAATCAGAATACCATTTTTTAGCTATATACCACATAAATAGCGCAATTGAAGTAGCAACTATCATCAATACATACATCATCGGGTCAATCCCATGGTGGCTTCGGTGCCCCAGAATCATATCTGCATCTGCAAAGATAGGGCTTAAAAATGATTTTAGGAATGGTTCTGAATGAGACCATGGA
>CAYUZZ010000415.1:0-2839 GCA_964449505.1 uncultured Hyphomicrobiales bacterium
TTAACAGCTGGCCCCGCCCCATTTCCATAAGGATTTTCTTCAAGATTTCCGCTAACAGGCTTCCAACTATTCCCACCATCTTCAGTATAAAAAATGCTTAGTACACCATAATTACTAAAAGAAACCAATACTTTATCTGCATCATCAGGATTGACAGCGAATGAGCTTACATAAGAATTCTGGGGTAAATTCTGAGCATTTATCGCCAAAACATTAGGATTGCCAGTATTTGCATTTGAAATTTTATAAATTTTACCACGACTTGTGCCATAATATAATACATTCGCGGGATTTTTGGAAATACCCAAGGCAGTTATATTATTTTGGGACTCGGTTGGACTACCATCCGCGTTAAATGCAATGCTCGATTTAGAAAGGCTATCCCAACCAATTGAAGTGGAATCATTGGAATTAATATTTGGAATCAACGAAAGATTGTTGTTTCTCCAAACCATTTTACCACCGGCAACATACATTATATCATTATTATTAGGATCAAGTAAAAATGGTGTATTCCAAATAAAATCCTTACCGCCAGCTGGGTCAATTCTGGTTTGTGTTATATTTTCACCATTTTCATCCTGATAAATCCTGTAAATTTTAATTTTTGGTTGCCATGTACCATTCTGCGAGGCATAGTAGAATCCTGCCCCATCGGGCACTTGACAATAAAAACCATCAGCACGCAGGGGATTAGTCCATTCTTCATTTAAATTATTATTTCTTGAGAGCAAAGTTCCATTATCTTGAAGTCCACCGAGTATTTTCGGTGAATTTTCAGCACCATGCGAGATGGCGACAGTATAAAATTGTGTTGTAAAATATCCATTATTAAGTGATATCCAATTAACATTATTAGACATATCATCTAAAGTTTTATGAATTCCGCCGTCAGAACCGGTGTATAGAACATTTGGGTTGTTATTTGAGAAAAACAGAGCATGAATATCGCTGTGGTGGTTAGTATATCTGTAATCGTAATCACAGGTATTATCGGGGCAGGTGCCACCTATCCAAGCAAATTCGGGTGTTTTAAAACCATTATTACTTCTGTATAGGGCAACGGCACCAAGAAAAACTACTTCGGGGTCATCTGGTTTAACTTTTAAGACTAAATTATAACCAGTTTGTGAATTCATCTGACCCCTCGTTGGTTCTGGTTTAGGTAGATTTTGGGAACGGTCTTCCCATATTCCACCATCTCCATTTCCATCACCACTTTGATAAGTATATTTCCAAAAACTATGATAAAGCGAATCATTAAGATGATTGAAAGTGAGCTTTCCATAGCCTGGAGATTCGGCAACAAAATAAACTTGATTCTCATCAGATGGTGCAATACCAATCACGATTCTTCTATAATTACCAGGAAAATTCTGAGGAGTAATATTAGTCCATTTAACTCCATCAATCGAACGGTAAATACCCTTTTGATTTGAATTATTCCAACTAAGTGCGGCATATTTTATTCCACTTTTGGTAATAGCAATATCAGAGAACCTTGATGATGAAGAACCACCCAAAACTTTTACCCAATTTTGACCACCGTTGGTAGTTCTGATAATACCGCTATTGACTGTTGCTACATATAAAATGTCTTGGTCAAGTGGAGCCGAATTATCAATTGCTATATTCCAAATATAATCAAAAGAATTATCCCATGAATCTGGTCTGCTTGTAGATGTACTTTGTAATATGTTCCAAGAGTCACCATTATTAGAAGATTTGAAAATACCATCACCAGAAATCGCTGCTGAATTGCCCCAATACTCACCAGTACCATAATACCAGATATTTTCCTTTCCGGGACGTTTATCCTGAGCAAGACAAGATACAGAATGAAGCTGTGCAGGGTTGGAGGTTTTAATCCAAGTGCTACCACCATCATTTGATTTCCACATACCAGAAGATACTCCACCGGCAATCAATATACTTTCATTCCTTATATCACAATCAAAACTCCTTGTTCTACCACCTATTTCGAATGGACCTCGCCTTTGCCAAGGTGAAGTAGAACGGAGCTTATTATTATCTTTATTTCTAAAATTTACTTTGAATCTATCCTCAATAAACTTTAATTCCTTAGCCCTGATATTTTTGGGAATTTCTCCTGTATGGGGGTCTCTTAGTCGGGCAAACTCGTATTGATCCTTTTCTTTAGTAATAGCAGGAGTTGAACTTTCTACTTGGTTGATTACATTGGTCGTAGGATTTTTAACGATTGATAAAGTCCCAATTATTAGCATTGTGGAAATAAGGGAAAGTAGTAAACAAAACTTTTTCATAAATAAACTCCAATTATTATCTTCTATGTTCTCGTGTTTTAAAAAAATTCTTTAACGGAATAATGTAAGATTCATCTGTACATATTTTAATCAAGTCAACCCGATTTTTGGTAAATATCGAATTGAGCGTCTTCTGTTGTGATTCCCACCAATGCGAATATTCATCTCTTACTTTTTTGTCCGAAGTATCGTACCATTTAATAATGCCACTTTCTGCATCCATTATTTGCATTAAGCCACCATCGGGTAGCCTTTCCTCAAATTTGTCATAAATCTGAATTGCAATAGTATCGTGTTTTTTGGAGGCAATTCTTAGAGGTTCGTCAAATTTATTGTCCATAAAATCTGAAACTATAAATACGATAGATTTTTTCTTTAATACATTGGTCAGAAATTTCAGAGCCCCAGCTATATCGGTTCCATTACCTTTGGATTGCATCTCTATTAGTTCACGAATAATACGCAGAGCATGGGATTTACCTTTTTTGGGAGGTATAAATTTTTCAATTTTGTCGCTAAAAAATAAGATGCCAATTTTGTCATTATTCAAAATT
>CAYUZZ010000416.1:0-2817 GCA_964449505.1 uncultured Hyphomicrobiales bacterium
TGTGTTTCTTGCCATGGAGCCGGTGGCAAGGGAGATGGAGTTGCTGGTGCTGCTCTAAATCCCAAGCCGAGAAATTTAACTTCAGTTGATGGCTGGAAAAATGGAAGAAAATTAAGTGAAATGTGGAAGACTTTAGAAGAAGGAGTTCCTGGTGGTGGAATGGTGTCATATAACTTTATGCCAATTCTCGACAGGTTTGCTTTAATTCATTATATACATTCCTTGATGGCAGAATTTCCTGCCAATACCCCCGACGAATTAGCACAATTAGACCTAACTTATAAATTATCGGAAGGGAAAGTTACACCAAATCAGATTCCTGTGGCAAAAGCTTTATCTGTATTGATTAACGAAAATCAAGACAAAATAATCTCTTCCAAGCAAATTATTAAGAAAATCGAAGAAAGTACTGAAAAAGGCAAAGATTTGTTTAACAATGTAGTTTACAACAAAAACAAGGCAATCGATGCTTTGATGAAAAATAGCGAATGGACTGCATCACCAGAACTCTTTTATCTTACAATTTCAAACACTATTAACGTTAATGGATTTAAATCAGAGTTTCTGCGTTTGAACAGGAACGATTTGCAAATATTATTTGAAATGTTAAACAGAAATATCAAGGGTTAAAGCAAGTATTAAATTCTTAATTTAACTTCTGCTCTGCAGTAGAAATACCGTATTTGCCCCATAAATTTTTGTGGGGCTTTTTTTTCAGTCAAAATTTAGGATGACTTGATGCAGTTAATAAAAAATATTTTAGAATGCTCTAAATTTATTTAACTACACATAAAATATTATTATAAGTTAAACGAAAAAGGAAATTATTATTCTTTAATTTCTGAAAATTATGTTTTTGGCTTGATTAGAAGATACACATATACAACTAATTTTGTATTTTTCTTTATAATTTGCCAATAAAAATAAAAAAAGGTATAATTGTGTTAAAAAAAATTATGTTTTTTGGCTTTTTACTAAGTTATATTGTATCGAATGTATCTAATTTATATTCGGATAATAAACTTGAAATAGGTATAGAGCACGAAAAAAAATTAGGTAAATTTGTAGATTTAAATCTTGCATTTACCGATTCTAAGGGCAAAGTAAAAAAATTGAAAGAAATAATTACAAAGCCTACTATTTTGTCGTTAGTTTATTTTCATTGCCCCGGAATTTGCAGCCCATTATTAACCAATTTAGGAAAAGTAATCGACGAGGCAAAAGTAGAGCCTGGCAAAGATTATCAAGTACTCACAATTAGTTTCGACCCAAAGGAAACTTATGAACTAGCAGCAAAATGGAAAAAGAATTATCTGAGTTCATTGGAAAGACCTGCTAATCCTGAATTCTGGACTTTTATGACGGGTGATAGCAACAATATTGCCAAGATTACTGATCAGGTAGGATTTAGATATAAAAGTGACGGGAAAGATGACTATATTCATGCAGGTGCACTGATAGTCTTGGGCACAGATGGTAAAATTAACCGTTATTTATTGGGTTCTGATTTTTTACCATTTGATTTTAAAATGGCAGTGATAGAATCGAGCAAAGGAATTTCTGCTCCCCCAATATCACGATTATTAGCCTATTGCTTTAGCTACGACCCCGAGGGTAATAAGTATGTATTTAACGTAAATAGAATAGCAGGCACTATCATTTTTGGTGGGGCTGGAATATTTTTGGCTGTTCTAATAATTAAAGGTAGAAAAAAATCAAATAAAGGAGATATAGATGTCTGATTCTACAATTGCTTCTGACAGCAATTATGTAAATTTTTATGATTATAAAGGTAAGCATAATGGGATTGGTGCCTGGCTTTTGACAGTTGATCACAAGAGAATAGGCTTACTTTATTTATTTTCGATGATTACATTTTTCCTTATCGGAATGACACTTGGCTTTTTTATGAGGCTAGAAATGTGGACAACCGGTGAAACAATTATGAAAGCCCAAACTTACAATGCATTGTTTACTCTGCATGGAATTATAATGATATTTCTTGTAATTATACCGGGAATACCTGCAGGGTTTGGTAACTTCTTCCTGCCAATTCAAATTGGAGCAGAGGATGTTTCATTTCCCCGATGGAATTTGACATCTTGGTATCTATATACAATTGGGGGCTTGTTTGTAATTGTATCATTGTTCTTGAGTGGTGGACCAATTGATACAGGGTGGACTTTTTATGCACCATATAGTTTAAGAACTGGAACTCAGGTAATATTGCCCTTGTTGGGAGCCTTTATTCTCGGTTTTTCATCAATACTCACTGGACTTAATTTTATTGTAACTGTGCATAGATTAAGAGCTCCTGGAATGAGTTTCTTCAAAATGCCACTTTTTGTTTGGGCATTATATTCTACTGCATGGATTCAAATAATTGGAACACCTGTAATTGGAATAACTATTTTATTAGTGGTGGTAGAAAGATTATTCGGGGTGGGAGTATTTGACCCTGCAATGGGAGGAGACCCAATATTATTTCAGCATTTATTCTGGATTTATTCCCATCCAGCTGTTTACATTATGATATTGCCTGCTATGGGTGTTGTATCGGAGATTATACCTACATTTTGCCGAAAAACAATTTTTGGATATGGTGCCATTGCAATGTCGAGTTTGGCAATTGCATTTGTCGGTACTTTAGTATGGGGTCATCACATGTTTACCTCTGGTATGAGCGACCAAGCTCGCTGGATATATTCTTTCTTAACTTTTATAGTTGCTCTGCCGTCGGGGGTTAAAATATTTAATTGGGTGGCGACCATGCACAAGGCATCTATTAAGGCAGAGGCTCCATTTTTATATGTGATG
>CAYUZZ010000417.1:0-2817 GCA_964449505.1 uncultured Hyphomicrobiales bacterium
CGCGCCAGGCAAGTCCGAAAAACTTATCATTTGCAATAATTTGCACTCCATTTGGAAGGGTGATTCTTTCACTCTAAATGGTTTAACAAGGTCCGAGTTGAGGGGTGTAAAACCAGCAATTGAAAATTCATTCTGCTCTGCTAACAGTTCACTGGAAGCTAGATTAACCTTCTCAACCATACTAAAATTGACAGAATGCACAACACACTCGCCATTATTCATTAAATTGTTGTATGTATCCTTGAGCGTATTATTTCTGCCCCGACGTGCAGGTGAAAAACCAATAACTGGTGGATTGGTACTAAAAACGTTGTAAAAAGAAAATGGTGCCAGATTGGGAGTTCCATCATCTGAGATTGTGGATACAAATGCTATTGGTCGTGGACCTATTCCACTTTGTAACCAACGTTGCAAGTCAGGGATTTTTAATTCAGATGGATTAATTGTTAACATTTTTTTTCTTGTTTAAAATTGATATATTATTTTCCGAGAGTAGAACTTTATTCTCTAACTTACCAAGTAAATCAATTTCTAAAGTCATGAAGTCGTTATTTTTTAGCCAAATGGGCTCGAAATTTTCTCCTTTATCTTTTGCCTGACGCGACCACGTACCATTCAACTCCAAATAACAACCTGTTCCCACGGTTCCACTTCCAATTATGTCACCCGGGAAAATATCAACACCATAGGAAACACGTTCGATAATTTCGGCAAAGGTCCATGTCATATCTTTGGTGTTACCTTCCGATATTTGCTTGCCATTATGAAAAGCTTTCATTTTTAGGGAGTATTGATTGCCAAAAGTAGTTTTAATTAATGTATCTTCCAGTTCATCGGGTGTTATAAGATAAGGTCCAATAGTAGTAGCAAAATCTTTGCCTTTGGCAGGTCCTAAATTCAGGAGCATTTCTTCCATTTGTAGAGTGCGAGCAGACCAATCGTTCATGATGGTAAAGCCGGCAATGTAATTATCTGCTTCTGCTGACGATATATTTCTTCCCTTTTTGCCAATTATCGCTGCCCATTCTAATTCGAAATCGAGTTTGTGCAGATGGTCGTTCTCTATCAACACATCGCCAGAGCCAAAAACAGCATTGTGGTTGGTAAAATAAAATATCGGATACTGGTCAAATTCTTTTATCATATCTACACCACGATTTCTGCGTGCAGAGGCAACATGTTGACGGAAGGCATATCCATCTCTACACGAGGGTGGGTTGGGAATGGGAGCTAATAATGGATGATTTGTGTGAGTGGACTCAAATCCCATCGATAATAATTTTTGTGAAATCTCTTTTGCTTTGTCCATATTAGATATGCCACCTCGCAAAAAATCCAACATATTATCGGGAACTGTCAACCCCAATTTATTGCTATAAAATCCTAAATCTGCGATTTGATTATCTAATAAGATTCCTAATTTTACATTTCCATCTATGTTTTTGTAACTTACTAATTTCATTTTTTACCTATTGATTTGTATTTTTCAATTAATTCTGAATAAACATGATGGAATACTTGGCACGCATATTCGGTTTGAATTTCGGTGCTGCTGGAAATTCTAACGCAATTTGCTAATCCAAAGGGCTTACAATTTCGTACTGAAATACCATGTTCGTGAGTGTGTTCGCAGAAATCTTGCACAAATTGTGCATCGTTAAACACCAGCATAATAAAATTGGCTTTAGGTTTAATATAATTAATCCCAAGATTATCAAAAGTATCCATCATCATATTTAACGAGATGCGATTTAACCGCATGGTTTCGTTAACGTACTTGTGGTCGTTGAATGCAGCAACAGCAGCTTTCTGGGCAATAAGGCTTGGCTCGAATGGTAATTTTACTTTGTAAAGTGTTTGTATCAATTCCTCCGGGCCAATTGCATAACCAACCCTTAGCCCTGCTAAACCGTGCGTTTTGGATAAAGTTTGAAGTACTAGTAAATTGGGAAGATCATACTCCAAACCGTCAAAATAACCTTCATGCTCCACCGCATAAACGGTATATGCTTCATCGAGCACAATTAAAATATTTTCGGGTACTTGACTGATAAACCATTCAAATTCATCTTTTCCAATCATTGAACCTGTAGGATTATTGGGGTTGGAAATGTAAATTATACGAGTATTATCGTGAATTCTTGCTAAAATACCTTCCAAATCATATCCGTAATCTTTGAGTGGAACACGATTTAATTTTCTCCCTATCTTATGAGTTTTTACGTAAATGCCAGCAAATGTCCCCATAGAGGTAAGTACCCGGGTATTTACATCCGAAAATGCATTCACAATATGTGCCATAAGTGATTCGGAACCATGTCCACAGACCACCTGAGAAGGTTTTTTATTATAACGGGAAGCTATCAAATTTACCAATTCGGTCGAACTTGGGTCGGGATATAAATTGAAATCATTTATGCAATTGTTAAGTGATTCGATAACATTATGTGATGTTCCAAGGGGATTTTCGTTAGATGCAAGGGAAAAAACCATTTTTACATCGTCCCGGAATTTGACATTTTGACGCTGATTCCCAGGTTTATAGGGATCTAACGACTGAACATATTCAGGTATATTTATATTTGACATAGATTTAAGCGATGTATAAATTCCTAATCACGAATATTGAAAGTAAATCTTTTATTGGTGAATTGAATAATAAAAAAAAATACAGATAAAAATGATCTAAGCATAGAGACCTCAGCCCATCCCTCTGCAGATGGAAGTAGTTCGCGGTTTGGTGTTAATTCTTGTACGAGTCTGACAGATTAGTATTACTTTTGTTTCAATGAATCAATCATTGGGTCAATCAGGGAT
>CAYUZZ010000418.1:0-2817 GCA_964449505.1 uncultured Hyphomicrobiales bacterium
CTTCGGACAGGAACGCTCTTCGAAATCCGCAACGACAACTTACAAGTGACCGTTAACGCCAAGCTTGAAAAAAACAAACTGACGCTATCTCAAAAATCATTATCTTTGTTTTTATGAGTAAAAAAGAGCAAATATTACAGATGATAAAAATGGTCGTTGACAAAAATGCGCCTGATTCAGAAGTTTATTTGTATGGTTCCCAAGCACGTGGAAATGCAAAAAAACTTTCCGATTGGGATTTGTTGATTCTGCTCAATTCTGCAAATGTGTCGTTTGACTTTGAGACTAAATTCATGGACGAATTCTATGAATTGGAATTAAAAACAGGAGAAATTTTTTCGCCATTGATTTATTCAAAAAATGACTGGAATTCAAACTACTCGATTACCCCGTTATACGAAAATATTCAAAAAGAAGGAATTAGACTAAAATGACCGGAACAAAAAATGATTTGATTAATTATAGAATTGCCAGAGCAAAAGACACCTATGACGATGCATCAATTCTTGCAGAAATGGAAAAATGGAATTCAACAATTAACAGATATACTATGCCGCTTATTATGCAGTAATGGCTCTTCTACTCGACTCTGACTTAAACCCAACAACCCATAACGGGGCAAAATCAAACTTCTCTGAGTATTTTATCAAGACTGGCAAGATTGACTCAAAATATGGTAAAATGTATTCTCAATTGTTCACATGGAGACAAAAAGGAGATTATGACGATTTATTCGATTTTCATAAAGACAATGTAGAACCTTATTTTGAGCCAGTTAATGATTTCATCTCGATGATTGAAAGCATGATACAAAAATAAAAGCCAGGCGTTAACACAGTTCATATTGCAGGGCGGGGTTTGGTGGTACGCCAACTGCGGATTCTCGTTTCACAGTTCCGTGTCCTTCGGACAGGAACGCTCTTCGAAATCCGCAACGACAACTTACAAGTGACCGTTAGGCACAAGCATAAAAATATCACTATAACTTATGATATTTCAATAGTTGACAACTATTAGCAGTATTAAAAGTGAATATTTTAATAGTTAAATTAAATTTACTACATTTGTATTAACTAACTAAATATTAATAGTTAGAATGTGATTTAAAGTATAACTATTGATTTATCAATATTTAAATTAACAAGCAATGGATAACTGGTTGTTTTTAACTGAACAAGAAATCTTGAAAGAGATTGGCAATAGACTAAAGAAAATAAGATTACAGCATAATCTTACTCAAAAAGAGATGAGTAAGGAAGTTGGGTTAAGTGTTTCAACAATTAGTTTGATAGAACAAGGAAAATCTACAACAACCGAAAGTTTAATAAGGATATTGTCAAGATTAAATAGAATTAAAGATTTAGAATCAGTATTTAGAGTTGGAGAAAACTTAGAGCTAAAATTGAAATTTGAAAAGGCAAAATTGAAAACAGAAAGAAAGCGAGCATCAAAGAAAATTAAATAGCTATGATAGTAGAAGTAAAATTGTATAACAAAACAATAGGCTCAATAGAATGGAATGATATCAAAGGAAATTCCACTTTCCAATATAGCAATGATTTTATAAGCAGGACGATAGAGCCATCTCCAATAGTAATGCCAACACAAGAAAGAATTTTTGAAACTAATCGGGACCATATTAACTTTCACAACTTGCCATATCTCCTATCAGACTCAATGCCAGATGACTTTGGGAATATGATGATGAAAGAATGGCTTAGGCAAAAGAATATATCAATTAACGACATAAATCCCGTCGACAGGTTAACCTATGTAGGAAAAAGAGGTATGGGCGCATTAGAATACAAGCCTATTAATCATAAAGAAAATACCAGTTACAACATAGACGTTTCGGAGTTACTGGAAGTAGCAAAAAAAGTATTGGAAGGTAAAGAAGAAACAACTTACAGTGATTTAGATAAAGACAGTTTATCAGACATATTAAGAATTGGAACTTCTGTTGGGGGAGCTCGCGCAAAAGCTTTAGTTGCAATAAAAAAAGACTCCAATAATAAGATTATAGAAATCAGACCAGGAGATATTATTCAACCAGAAGGCTATTCATATTGGCTTCTAAAAATTGATGGAGCAAACGAAAAGACATTAGGAGAAAGTGCCGGCTTGGGTAAAATAGAATTTGCATATTACAAATTAGCAAAAGCTGCTGGTATTGAAATATCTGAAAGTTATTTGTATGAAGAAAACAATAGATTTCATTTTTTAACCAAACGATTTGACCGAACTGAAAATGGCGAAAAAATTCACATGCAAACTTTAGGGGCATTGGCCGGGATTGATTATAAAGTCCAAAGGGCAAGTAGTTATGAAACTTTATTTAGAGTAATGAAAATGCTTCAACTTTCTTACAATCAATTTGAACAACAATACAGAAGAGCTCTTTTTAATGTAATTGCAAGAAATCATGATGACCATGTGAAAAATTTCTCTTTTCTAATGAACAAAGAAGGAAAATGGCAAATATCACCAGCTTATGATATTACATACCAATATAAAGATGGTGGAACATGGACAAACGTTCACCAATCATCAATAAATGGCAAATTTGACAAATTTTCAAAAGATGATTTACTGAGTCTGGGCAAGACTTTTGGTATAAAAAAAGCGAATCAGATTTTAGAAGAAGTTATTGCAGCAGTAGAACTTTGGACTAAAGTAGCGACCGAAATAGACATCCCAAAAGATGATATTGAAAGAATTAATAGTAATTTGAGAATTAATGATTTTAAATAAAAATGCCGAACGCATAACATTTTAGGAATTAAGGCACAGTTGAGCCCCGAAAAAAGGCAGTAGGTT
>CAYUZZ010000419.1:0-282 GCA_964449505.1 uncultured Hyphomicrobiales bacterium
AAAAAACACAAGTAAAAAGGGATACAATTTTCAATTAAAGATAGTCTCTTCTTCTATTAATTTTATACTGCTATTTTTTATAATACTTCTAATAACATCCTCCTTAACGAATTGCCCAAGTGTGGTTCCCTCAATACCAGTCCATTAGCTCCTGCAATTTTGCCCCTTGAAAAGTATCATATTGTGCAGAAAACATAATTGCTACAGGAGTAAACCAAAACTTCCCATCTCCATCAATTCTCATCATCAGATCATTATTGAAATGGAGAATTTTCACTTAGA
>CAYUZZ010000419.1:292-2786 GCA_964449505.1 uncultured Hyphomicrobiales bacterium
CATTTATTGAATTCAATTTCTAATGCATTAGATCTGAATTCACCTTCCCATTTTTTATAACCTTCGTATTCGGAGCTAATGTCAATTTTTAGACTATCTTTTAGCTCATCAATATTTACTTTTCCAACATTAGATGAATATTGGAACAATAATTTACATTTACCTTCAGGGTAAAATGATGCATAAACTGGGATACAATAAACTAAAGTTTCTCCTGCTCTAATATATACTCTATTAGAATAATAGAAGTATAAGTAAGTTTTAATCTTTTCTATTGTATAGCTCCGTGGCAATGAAGTCGTGTCAAACCCAGAAAGGGTTTCCTCTATAATTTCATAATTAGTAGAATCATTTTGTTTTAATGTACAATCTAGATTATTGTACAATGAATCTAGTGTCTCATCCCATGGGATTAATTCACTTTTAAATTGCATATAATATAATAAATTCTTCTTATAGATAATTGGGTCGGCACTCCTAAAATAATCGATAAAAACATTCTCTGGTAAATTGTTTTTCAGAATTAGCTTAAATAGAAGCACTTTCCTATCATATTTTTTTATTATATTATTTTCGTTATTATCTATTTCAATTGTCAAATCAATACCATTTTTAGAATATTTTCCATATGGTTGGCAAGAAGCTAGAACAATAATTGCGGACAAAATGGTTAAAATTATATAAATATTCACATTCATTAAAATCCTCCAAACTTGTAATAGTGCTTATACTCATTCCCTTTGCTGTATTTCAGATAGCCATCAATGAAACGATTTCTATAACTATTTACAATTTTCTGGTCACCAAAAATTTTTGGAGCTTCATTATATTCCCATTCATAGGCAGCAACTTCCATGTAACGTGGATTAAATAGTCCTTTGAAATTTTGTTGGACATGAATTAACTCATGTCCCAGAGTCATATGAAAATGTCCAGAATTACCTTGAGCCCACGCTGAAATATAAACCTCACTATTATATGATTTTTCGTTTCCGGTGGGTATACGAACAGTCAAACCAGAATACTCACCATTTTCAGTGTATAAACTCTGAATCCAATTTAAATCCTTAGTAAAACCACCTTCCGGAGTGCTCAAGTATCCTTTTGGAACCTTCCCTGTTAATTTAGTTAAACCATTTTTTCCTATTTCTTTGTTAAAATCTGCTTTTGCAACTTCATGCATTTGAGAGTCACTCATAAATCCTTTTTGTCCACCTGGCAAAGCAGATTGAGCACTTTCAGTCAAGGACATATTAGAGACATAATTACTTACACCGCTAAACAATGCATTTTGTAAAAGATTATCAGTAAGGGGTGCACCAACAACAAAATTACTTGCACCAGTCCCCGCTCCTCCACTTATTACACCTCCTGCAAATCCACCCAAGCCTGTAACAGATTGAGCAGCACCTCCTACTAAAAGGTTTGCTCCTGTTGATATTATGCCTTGTGTAATACCTCCTATATCTCCATTACTTATTGCTTGCACCACATTATAGGTAGCTGTGGCAATTGTATAAGCTTGATAAATATCAAATGCTACTTGCGCAGCAGCCCAAAACCATTTTCCATTCCTGTCTATGTTCAAAACAGGATTATTACCTGCATAAGCAAACGGCGAAAACCCTTGTCCAGCGGGGTCAACGGCAAAGAACATTGCAAGATCGCTATCGTAGAACCTTGCTCTAAAGTTGTGTAAACCAGTTTCCGGGTCGTACTCTTGCCCGGTAAATTGGTAACTTATATCTGTATTTACTGTTGAGCGCATTATACCGCCAAAGGGCATAAAGTCATAGCTACTAACCCAATTATTAGCTTCATTTAACACTACTCTTGTTGAACCCAAATGGTTTTTTAATAAAAAAACTAGCCATTCTTAATCCCCCCATACTATAGAGCATTTACGATACTTCTCTAGTAATTCCCTTTTTGAGGAATTATTTTTCAAAATAACATTATGAATTCTATAACCAGTATATGAATCTTTAGTATTGAATAGCAGATTTCCATTTTTACTATTAATAAAAGATTTTTCACCACTGAAAAATAATTTGCTGTTTTCGGTTAGATATAAAGTATCTTCGAGTAGTAAGAATGTACTCCCTTTTAATGGGAAATAACACTCTACATACATAATACTATCTATATTTTCTGCAAAAACCAATTGATTTGGTACTAGCACCCCCCCTTGTTTTCCAAAGAACAAATTGTTATTCATGGTATTGATAGTTATTGTTTTTAATTGTGACACACACCCATAAGAAACAAATAAATATACAATTAATAAAAACGTTTTTTTCATATCACTCTCAATTATTTATTATAATAATATGGACTTAAATTAATTCCAAATTGCCGTATCAGAAGCTGTGCATTAAGTATATGTGGATGAAAATTAAGTGGTATCGTTGGCACTCCAAGTGCCCATAATGCTCTTGTAGTATTTGCAACACAACTGTGTAAATGTAAATCCCATTTTAATCCACCTATCCCC
>CAYUZZ010000420.1:0-2779 GCA_964449505.1 uncultured Hyphomicrobiales bacterium
TTTCGAATGGAAGATTTTTGCCACATGGTTCAAGTAATAGGTTGCTTTTTATTAAATTACCATCAGTAAAATTTATTCTAACTTTCAAAATATTGACTTCGTCTGGACTCAAAGCCACAGGTAAAGATTGGGAAATGGAAATCTTATTGTCGGAAAAATTTTCTTTTATATTAAATTGATAAGCTGGATTAATCCTCAAAGTAAAGTTGGTATCAATAGAATTGATACAATTAGGTAACATAGAAAAATCAAATTTGATAGTATCGGGGACAAACTTTATATCAATAATTTCTGCGAAAAGATTGATTTTTAAGGTATCATAATCAGATTTAGAATCAAAATTCCTCCATGCAAATTTTATTACATCTGAATACACCCCTGTAGTTGTAGCAGTCAATCTTACAGTTATAGTTTCGATTGAATTAGAAATTAAATTCTGTACAGGATTTGAAACAAAGACAGAGTTTTCTATTTTAAAATTAGTGCTCGAAAAAGGTTGTAAAATGACATCAAGGTTTTTGGGACCACTAATAGTTAGTTGTAGTAACTTTGTATTTAACTCATCACAGTCATTAGGGATCTTACCAAAATTAATATTGGCTGGTGGATTAGACAGAAGTTTCGAACTACCTGTATTTGCCCTTACACCTTCCAAATCAGCATTCCTCGAGACGTTACATATTGATTTCAGGGATAATTTAGCGGTTTTAGTTCCATAATCTACCGTTTGAAATTCAATGGTAATATTAATGCTTCCTTTTGCTGGTACAATTAAGGGATTGGATTGGTTGATGATGGGATTGCTTATTACAAACTCACCCGATGGAATAATAGAAATATCGGCGGGGTAAAAAACTAAATCTTGGTCTGAATTATTATTGATTGTTAGGTTTTGAGATGGGTTAGAGTCAAAGTCAAAGTTTACTTTAGAGGGCTTAATATCGTAATCAGGATTGAAAACTCTAACATCCAAAATAATGGAACTATCACTGCATAGCCCATTTGTTACAACAACAAATTTGTAGATACCACTTTGAGTTATATCCAAGTCGGTATTGTTTCCTACCACTACTTCATCTTTAAGCCAATAGTAAGTGTTCTTGGTGCTTGGTGGAATTGAAATGCCCTGCATACGTAATTTATCATTAACACAAATCTGAATGATAGTGTCTGTACTGAAAGTTTTATTGTCTGTTTTGCTTCTGATTAAGGAAGTAGAAGCATCTATGAAATTTATGTTAAGTTCGTTTGAGGTTGTTTCACATCCTGTTAATTTATCTTTAATTACAATTCTATACAGTCCAGATTTGTTTACTTTATATTTAAAATCATTAATTCCCAAATCCAGTAATCCATCATACCATACAAAATCGTACTTATTTAAATCTTTTATATCGGATTCAATAAATACTTCTTCGTTGCTGCAATATTCAACTTTTCCATCAAGAGTAGTGAGCACAGGCACAGGAGGAATTGTTTTTTCTATAGATTGTGGTATTTCATAAAATTCAGTCTCGTTGTACGAGCGTCCTCTTGCATTCACAGGGTCGCTGTCATAGCTTTTATATGGTTGGTAATTTGTAGCTTGGTATCTATAAATGTAAAGTCTATATTTATATTTTTCTCCGCATTCAAATGTTCCATAGCGGAAAGAATCGGTAAAAGTATAATTAGTCAAATCAGGTAATGTGTCTATTACAGTATAAATTCCAATATTATCACCGGGCTTGTAAATTTTCCCATCCTCCAAATTCAGTATCTGATTTTGACTACTGATATATCTAATAATTACATATCCCTCGTTATCATCTTTAATAGAACTAGCAGGATTCCAATTTAATACCACATTTTTGTAGTCGGCACTAATTTGAGCGGTTAAATTTGCTGGGCTTTGCCAGGAAGGTTCTCTTAATGTTCTCCAAAAATAATGATTAGTATTTTTTCCTTGATCGTCCCCATTCGGTAAACCTTTGGATTCTGCAAAATCTGACAGAGCTAATGCAGCACTAAGTCCACCGCTATATTTGCCAATATCATCTCCCGGATAAACCCGAATAGAACGTGCAGCTGTATTTGGAGACCCAACTTTTGGATTTGGAACACCTGCAAATACATCATTAATTCTTCCTGGAGTTAGATGAGCCAAAAGATGTACATGATTAGCACTTGCATCTCGTAGTTGAATCATATCGTGAGTGCCATTTAAATTTAGTGATGGGTCGTGACCAGGGTCATTTCCGTCAATGTAAGTGTCGAAATAATCCTTTGCATCACGTCCAATCTCTATGTACCCATCAGATTTATCATCGTCAATAACACCACCTCGGTGATTAATTACAATGATTGTTCCTTCTCGTAGATTTCTCCATAGACGTGTATCTTTAAATCTAATAGAAGGTTGCCATTGACCTGCTTCCGAATTGTCCCTCATAGTAAAGCCTACAATATCGAACATATCACGAATCACAAGCAACTCAGTCCATTCACCATCAGGGCTTGCATCTTTGTATTCACTGACTACAACGGGTTGGCTGAACATATTTATAGTATAAAACAAAAGAAATGGCACTAAAATTAACTTTTTCATAATTGGAAATCAATACTTTAAAAAATAAAAAAACGTATAAATACAAAAATACTTATGAAAAAATAATAAAAAATTTTGTTATAATGATAATAAGTATTATTTTGGCAAAGTAATATGTGTTTTTGGGGAAATTTTTTATCGTATTAGCATTTATTTATTATTTTTTTTTCAATTTCTAATTTTCTAAAGGAT
>CAYUZZ010000421.1:0-2770 GCA_964449505.1 uncultured Hyphomicrobiales bacterium
TCTCTATTTTCAGATGCATTAAAAACTCTGGAAATAATGATTAATACAAGATAGCAAATATTAACGTTAGCCATATTATCAGAATTTTGGCATTTGTTAATTGTCAACTAATATTAACTATTATATCTTTGAGCTTCAAAATTCTCCATTTTTTAAAACAAAAGTGTTGACAAAACGTTAATATTTTTGAATGTTTGTAAACATTTTTGTTGACAGTGAAAAATAATTTTAGTATTTTTGTCAACATTGAAATGGAGAATTGTATGGAAAATGTTTTTGCAAAAAAGTTAAAATCAGCAAGATTGCTTTCAGGTTTATCATTAAGAAAGCTTGCAGAAAAGATAACTATTGATTTATCAGCTCAAGCTCTTAATTTGTATGAAAAGGGCGAAAGGAAACCTGATAGTTCAATTATCATTGCATTGTCGGAAGCTTTACAAGTTCCGATTGATTATTTTTTCAGAGATTCAAATATCAAGTTAGGGAATGTTGAGTTTAGAAAGAAATCTAAGCTTGGGAAAAAAGATATTCAACAAATCAAAGAATTTGTTATTGATTACCTTGAACGCTATATTGAAATTGAAAGAATATTAAATGTTCAATACAAATTCTCTAATCCATTAGAAACTATATTAATTAATTCAATTGATGATATAGAGATCGCAAGTCAAGAATTAAGAAAGAATTGGGAAATTGGAATGAATCCGGTCTCCAACCTTATTGAAATGCTCGAAGATAAGGGTGTGAAGATAGTTGAAATTGACGCAGATCAGAGTTTTGACGGTCTTGCTACTTGGGTTGAGAATTTTCCAGTGATTGTTGTAAATAAAAATATTGACTTAGTAAGAAAGAGATTTACTGTGGTTCACGAGTTAGCACACTTACTACTATCATTTTCCGAAAATTTAAACGAAAAATCAATTGAGAAATTATGTCATAACTTTGCTGGTGCATTCCTCTTACCTGAAGCATCATTGAAGAATTATCTTGGAGTAAAGCGAAGTCATATTTCAATTCAGGAATTGATTGAAATAAAAGTATATTTTGGAATCTCCATATCTGCAATTGTTTATCGTGCATACAATCTTAATATAATTCCTGAATCTTTCTTAAAAGGTTTCTTTATTCGACTTAATAAAGATAATCAAAGAGATGAATCGAATTTAGGAAAATATCTTGGAGAAGAATCAAGCAGCAGATTTGATAGATTAGTCCTAAAGGCTGCAAGTGAGGAAATTATTACTTTCAGTAAAGCTTCTCAACTTTTGAACCAGAACCTTGAAGAATTTAGGCGAGGTTTTGAAGTATTTTAATGAAAGTAGTATTTAAAAATATAAAATTTCGTATTTTTGTAATTTTAAACGATGCTCTTTTAGAGATTGCAATTTGATTCAAATAAATACGTTTCTTATAATTTTATGATAAGTTGAACTTGGATAAACTTGGACAAATAGAAATAAGGATTACCGGATATAGAGGGAACCTTGAATTACATCCTGATAACTATGATATTCGTGAAGTAATTGCTATACTTACTAATGTAGAAAATTTATTATATCCAAGTGAAAAAAAGGAAAGACCAATAATAAGTTATAAGTTAGAAGAAGGGTCTGTTAAGCATTTATTTAAAACATCTCTTCAATATATAATAGGATTTAATGCCATAATTGGACAAATCAATCAAGTTCACAATATTGACTTTCTTGATATTAGTACTGCTACAGCCATAGAAAACATACAGAATATTTCAATAAAACAGAACTATGCATTTAGTTTAAAAACTTCTCTTGAACAAACAAATGAGTTTTATATTGACAAAACAACAAATTATTTTAGAACTGCAGCTTTGTGGGTTGATGCGGATTTATATTTCTATGGAAAAATTACAAATGCAGGTGGTAAAGATAAAGCAAATATCCACCTTTTTGTTGAGGAACTTGGAACAGTAAGAATTCAGACTCCGATAAGCTTTTTAGAACAATATGACGAAAATTTATTATACAAAACGTTTGGTGTTCATGCTATTGGTAAACAACATTCCGAAACAGGTGAAATAGATACTTCATCTTTAAAATTTATTGAATTAATCGATTATCGTCCTAAATATGATGAAAATTATTTGTCTGGATTAAGAATGAAAGCAAAAAAAAGTTGGCTTGGAATGATAAACACTGAGAATTGGCTTTCTGAAGTTAGAGGTGGCTATGATTAATGCAGTTTTGCTGGATACAAGTTTCTTTTTAAGATTTTTAAATGATGAAGACCCATTATTTAAAAATGCTGATGATTACTTTCGCTATTTTCTGCAAAAGGATATTGTTATGATTATATCTACAATTAGTGTAGCCGAGTATTGTGTTGGTGGTGATTTAAATGAACTTCCTTTAAAAAATCTTCAAATCTTACCTTTTAATCTGAATCATTCAAAACGTACTGGTGAGTTTGCCCGTATTGCTTATGAAAAAAGAAAGAAGGGTGAGTTAAAAGTTAATTCAAGAAATATCATTCCAAATGATACTAAACTATTTGCACAAGCTGATTGTGAAAAAACAATAGGTATATATTTGTCTTCAGATACAGAAAGTTTAAAGGTCTTTAACCTGATAAAACAAGAAACCGAACCAAAATTTCAATTTGTTGACTTAAACGTCCCTTATAATGAAACATTCGGTATCTTACCATCCCTTGATTAGAATTTTTTCCCTGCACCCAATACATACATTCAATACCTGCATTCATTACTTGTAATCTTACTTGCAAATTGCTTTAT
>CAYUZZ010000422.1:0-2750 GCA_964449505.1 uncultured Hyphomicrobiales bacterium
TTGATAGATGCCGATACTTTTAATGAAGTTTTAGAAATCGTGCAATCTTTTGTGTGGAGAAGATTTATTTGTAATGTGGCAACAAATGCCTTGAATAAGATTTTTATGGATTTATTCAGAGACGTAGATCTATCCGATATTGTAAATACATTATATAAATCTTTAATTTTCAAAAAAGGTAGTCAGAGGTTTCCTGATAACGAAGAAATAAGTAGAGAACTTGAATTTAAAGATATGTATAATATTCAACCCAAAAATAAAACATATTTTCTTGAGAGAATTGAAAATTATGGTCATAAAATTAAAACTACTATCGAAAATAATCCTGATGTTTCAATTGAACATATTTTTCCGCAAAATCCCGGATATGCTTGGAGAGAGGAATTAAATGACGAATTTGAACTTATGAAAAAATATATAAATACAGCTGCAAACTTGTCTCTGTCTGCTTTCAACCGAGAATTAAGCAATTCTGTTTTTCAGAAAAAAAGAGATTTGCCAGAGAAAGGTTACAAATTTAGTCCATTGCGAATGGACAAATTCCTATGTAACTTTGATTACTGGAATATTGAAACTTTGAGGTTGCGTAAAGAATGGATGATTGATAGATTTAAAACGATTTGGAAATATCCCGAACTTGAGTTTGAAGAAAGACAGAATGAGGATAACAGGGAAGTTGATATTTTAGATATAGACTCAATTGAAGTTACATCCAAAAAAATTGATTACTTTATATTTTTTGACACCAAATACGAGAAAGCATCGTACCAAAGTTTATTCCAAACTGTTGTGAAAATTATGTTTGAGCGTGAGCCAAATATATTTTTTGGAGCAGATTTAGTTGAATATTTGAAATTAACTCAAAATCCAAATGAGCTCAGAAACTCCCTTAAAATATCTCAAGTATATTATATCGAACGTAACCTTAGTGCCGCAGCCATAGTTAAAAGGATACAAACTATTTTGATTAAATGCGAAACGGACGATATTCTCTTAATTAAGTTAAAAGATGAATGATACTAAAACATTATGAATAGTGAATTAATAAACGATAAAAAAAACTATCCCGATTACGTCGAAACAGTTTTCGAATTCCATATTTCGAAAGGGAAAGTTCCCGAAAGGTTGGATAGTTTTCTAACCAATGCAATAATAAACGCCACAAGGAATAGAGTCCAAAACGCAATCGAGGAGGGGAGAGTTACCGTTAATGGGAAAGTTGCAAAATCCTCAAGAAAAACCCAACCATGTGACCATATCGTTTGTACTATCATGAAGCCACCGCCAATAGAATTAATGCCCGAAGATATTCCGCTTAATATTATATACGAAGATGACGCCCTGATGTTAGTTAATAAACCACCTAATATGTGTACTCATCCTGGATTTGGTAACCGATATGGTACTTTGGTTAATGCTGTTTTGTATCATTTTGGTCACAGGAATAGTATTAAAATCGAAAATGATACAGAAGATGATGATTTTGAAGTCTCTGAAGAACCAATCAATGAGGGAGAAATTTTTGCAAGTGAGGGTATTCGCCCTGGTATTGTGCACCGACTCGACAAGGATACTTCAGGTATATTGGTAATTGCAAAAAATCCAATAATACATGCACAACTAGCCAAACAATTTGCAGATAGAAGCACCGAGCGAGAATATTATGCACTTGTTTGGGGTAAAATGAAAGATGACGAAGGCATAATTCAAGGTGATATTGGACGTTCCCCAAAAAACAGGAAACTATTTGCCGTTGTAAAAAAGAATGGCAAACCTGCACAAACAACATATAAAGTGATTGATAGATTTTCTTTTGCTACTCTGATAAAGTTAAAATTGTTTACTGGAAGAACTCATCAGATTAGGGTGCACTTGTCGCAAATTAATCATCCAGTTTTTGCAGATTCATCTTATGGTGGTGATCGAATTATTTTTGGAGGAATGCCTGAAATAAATCAAATTGCAAATAAATGTTTAAGTATGCTTAATCGTCACTTACTTCATGCAAAAACGCTCGGTTTTTTTCATCCGGTAAAAAAAGAGTTTTTGAGATTTGATTCTGAATTACCGGCTGATTTCCAAGCAGTTCTTGATTATATCAGGTTAAGGAGTAAAGAATTATGAAAATAAAAAAAAATGCAGAAACTTCAGTAAATATAGATGAGTTACTTGCCAAACGATGGAGTATTCGTGCTTTCGATATCAACAAACCTGTATCACGTGAACAAATTGTATCATTGTGCGAAGCTGCAAGGTGGGCACCTTCCTGTTTTAACGACCAACCTTATCGTTTTTTGGTTTGGGATATTAATTACAACAAGGAAATGCATAGCAAAGCTTTTTCATGTATTGGTGAATGGAATCAGCGCTGGATAAGAACTGCACCTGTTTTGATATGTGTCTTGGCTGACAATAAATTTAGGTACAACGGCGCCCCCAACCGTTGGGCACAGTTCGATACTGGTGCTGCGGCTCAAAATTTATACTTACAGGCGGTATCTCTTGGAATGATGGCACATCCTTTAGGTGGATTCGATGTGGATCAAGTAATAGAAAAATTCGGCATACCTGATAATTTTACGCCAATGGCAATGATTGCAGTTGGTTATCAGTCATCAGATATTAATGTTTTGGACGATGACCACAAAACAGATGAAAGCAAAGAAAGAATTAGAATTCCTTTAGCCGATAATTTTTTCGATAGTGAATGGAACAAACCAATCAAATTATAGAAATAATTGAAATTTAAT
>CAYUZZ010000423.1:0-2747 GCA_964449505.1 uncultured Hyphomicrobiales bacterium
TCATTAGAATCAACATATTTATAAATCAAGTTCATATTTACTGCATCTTCGGCACTTATTTTTTCTCCACTCATCATAATTGCTGCCGCTTTGCTCATTCCAACTAATCGTGGTAAAAAGTATGTTCCCCCACTATCGGGGATTAATCCAATTTTGGAAAATGATTGAATGAAACTTGCCTTATTGCTCGCAATAACGATATCGCAAGCAAAGGCTATATTGGCACCAGCACCGGCAGCGATACCATTTACAGCTGCAATCACAGGTTTTTCTGCTTGTCTTATAATCTTAATAATTGGATTGTATTGTTCCCTTACAATTTGGGTCACTTGATATTTTCCCGATATAGCTTCATCCAAATCCTGCCCAGCCGAGAATGCACGACCTTCTCCAATAATTAATATAACCCTTGCATACTCATCTTGCGATAATCTATTTAGTGCATCGATAGATTCCAAAGCCATTTCCCTGTTAAAACTGTTGAGTTTATCGGGTCGGTTTAATCGAATCACACCAATGTTATTATTGAGGCTATATTTAATGAATTGGTATTCCATTTATCTCCATTCCTTATCAACTACTGTTATTCTGCTTGGGTAAGTAATTGGTCCCAATGTGGTTTTTACTGTTGGTCTAACATCTAATTTTAGTCTTGTGGGACTACCACCCAAGCCACCAACTGCCATTGCAAGGTTTGCTATACTCTCGTACCCTTTGTCTCCAAAAAATTTATATAAATCCAAAGCCATACGCATCGGAATGTTAATTGATTGCCCCGAACCTGGAACTGTTATTGGAGCGGATATATCACCGCTGATTGTGGGTACATCATCAATAAGTAATCTGTAATCTAACGAGGATATTGTTGCATCTGATTGTCTGCTTCCATTTTTCCCGTCATTTGGATTAAGAGCACCAACATTCAACACAAATTCGGCTGGAAAGCTTTTAGTTGCAAATGCATTAGTTAATTTTAAGCCGTCCATAACATTAATATCACTGATGCTTTTCTTATTAGATATATCTATCCCAGCCAAGCGGAAGTTATTTACATTCTCAAGTTTAAATTGAAGACGTGATATGTTGGTAATTGCGTTCGAAATATCCTTTACCACGTTACAACTATTAATCGTAAATGCTACTGCACTTATTAGAATCAATAAAGTAATTCCAGATAATCTATTCATTTTAATTTTCCTATTGTTGTTAAACTAATTATTAGACGTTTAAAACCAATAATCTTAATAAGCTAATAAAAAAAAAGTCCATCATTCAGAATTATTTTTCCACAATGTGTGATTTTTTTATTTTTTTTTATTCAATTTATATAAAAATTGTTATATTCGTGTGTGAAAGTGGGTAAAAGTGGTAAATAATTCCATAATTAATTTTTTATGATTCAAATATGGCATTCTTCAAAGGTCAAGAGTTATATTCAATAGACAGTAAAGGTCGTGTGAGTATTCCAGCAAAGATGAGAAAAAGCTTGTCACCGGAGGCACAGGACACATTTAGCCTGCTACGTGGTCACGAGGAATGTATAGTTGCCTATCCTATGGATGAATGGAAAAAATATGAGAATAAATTGGAAGCATTAAATCAATTTGATCCAGAGAACAGATTTTTCCTTAGAACTTTGCTTCTATGGTCGGAAGATGCTACTCTTGATGCACAACAAAGAATAATTTTACCCAAAAAGTTGTTAGAATTTTCGGGAATTGATACTAAAGTAATGATAATAGGCATGATAGACCACATAGAATTCTGGAATCCAGAGACATTCGAGAATTATATGGGCGGTCATAGTGAGTCGTTCGAAGATGTTTCCAAAAAAGTAATGGTCAAATAAATTGAAGAAATTTTCTAAATATAACAAGACAATAGACAAACATATAACACCACAGGAGTATGAATATCATCTTCCGGTGATGGCAGATATTACATTAGATTACTTAATTAACGATTTGAACGGCATTTATATAGATGGAACTTTAGGTGGTGGTGGGCATGCAGTGAGGATATTACAAAAGCTTAATTCTGGGGGGAATGTACTGGCTTTTGACAAAGATCCCGACGCTATAGCGTTTACTAAGAGGAAGATGAATGATTATATTCAAAAAGAATCAGCACCTAAGCTTACAATCTATAACGAATGCTTCTCTTCAGCTTGCGACAAATCTGCTGTGTGGGGTAAATTTAGTGGCATTTTGCTTGATTTGGGTGTTTCCTCAAAGCAGCTTGATAGTGCTTCTAATGGTATCAGTTATCGGTTCGACGCCCCGTTAGATATGCGTTTTGGAACTACTGGTACCACTGCAGGTGAATTTATTAATTCAGCGGGAATCGCTGAGCTGAAACAGGTTCTACGCACCTATGGCGAAGAACCATTTGCAGGATTGATAGCACGCCGTATTACTGAATATCGGCGTGCCTCATCCATTTTAACCACTTCAGATTTAAAACAATTAATTGAGGAAATTACTCCTCCGCCGTATCGTACAAAAACCCTCTCAAGAGTGTTTCAGGCATTTAGAATTGCTGTTAACGACGAATTGACTGTATTGGAAAAAACTCTTAGATGTGTGATTCCGAAGATGAAAACTGGCGGTAGAGTTGTTGTGATTTCATATCATTCGCTTGAAGATAGAATTGTAAAAAACATTTTCAGAGAATTTGCAAAAGCCGAAGATGAAAATGCTCCTAAATTGAAAATTCTAACCAATAAACCAATCGAGTCGTCTGAGGAA
>CAYUZZ010000424.1:0-2746 GCA_964449505.1 uncultured Hyphomicrobiales bacterium
TTTCTGCCCCATCACAGTAGAGTCCGAACTACCATCAATTCCAACAGGATGCGCAGCTCCGATATTTGTTCCGGGTGCCATTACTGCTATATGAGCCGCCATAGTGATAAAAACACCAGCAGAACCTGCTCTTGAGCCACCTGGAGATACATAAACAATAATTGGGATTTCAGACTCCAGAAATTGACTTACTATTTGTCGGGTTGCATCTAACAATCCGCCCGGAGTATTCAATTTAATGATTATTAAATCACAGCCAGATTCCATAGCCTCGCTTATTCCATTTTCAATATAAAGGCTTATGGCTGGCGTAATGGCATCTTCTATTCTAAGAACCAAAACTTCGCCCGCTAATGCACTTTGTGCAAAAATTATTGAAAATATTATCAAAAAAAATATCTTATATTGCATAAACGATGTTTTCTAAATAATTTTTTTATAATTTTGTAAAATAAGAAAAAATTATTGATTTCTATTTCTATTTAGTATTTAATTTTAAACTATTAATTTCTTGAAATTGGCTGAGTATATGGAAAATCTTATAGTATCTGTTAATAACAATGACTACGAAGTACACTATCAATCAGACTCACACTGCTGCCTGATAGTTGGGGATAAACAATTTAAAATTGAATTACTGAAAAAGTTGAATGAAGATGTTTATACTTTTTTAGTTAATCAAAAAGTATATCAGGTCGAGTTTTACTTTAGCAACCAAAATCTGTCTATTAGTTTGAATGGGTTTTCTTACAATATAGAATTAAAAGACAGCACCCGCGAGCTGTTACAAAAATTCCTTAATAATAATAAATCGGGGAAGTCCACAGGAGCAGGAATAGTAAAGGCACCGATGCCTGGACTTGTTATAAAGATTTTTGTGGAACAAGGTATGCAAGTTCTACCAGGAGACAAATTATTGATAGTGGAGGCGATGAAAATGGAAAACTTACTTAAATCAACAATAGCGGGAACAGTAAAAGAAATAAGAGCAAAGGAAGGTAGTGCCGTTGATAAAGATAATGTTCTGCTTATTATCGAGCCCAACTGATGAAAAAATTTGTCCAGATACTTGATAGAAATTTAATGAAAGATTTTGAATTTCTTTCTTATCATAAAGATGTGGACTCTGCAGGTTATATTTTATCATATTATAATTCGGATACTAAAAAGTCTTTTAAGGAAGACTGGTTCTTGGAACGTGATGACCTTCTTGATTATGTGATGAAAGAATACAGCATTGAACCCGATAAATGGGTAATGTAATAACTGTTGATAATTAGGTGGAAATAAGTGTGTTCTTTTGCTTACAGTTTAGCGTTTTATCAATTTAGTTTTTGCAAAGAGAATAAAAGATGATGTACAAAAAGTTATCATCACAAAAAAGACTAATATTAGTAAGTCAATTTCAAGTACATAAGGGAAATAACCAGTTTGGAGAACTACATTTCCCTCCATGGTTGGATAGTAGCATGGATATATAATATTGTTGTAGGGCACAAAAAAATGATGGAATGGTGATTCAAATTCTACAATCAAAAATCCAAATGAAATTAGCAAGAAAAAGAAAATCAAAACAAATTTATTGATATGTATTTCCACAATAAACTTTTAAAAAAAATATCAATACAAAGCAAGAGAGAACAAATAATAATTTTTGAATGAGGGCAAATAAAATTAAAATATTTATTTAATAACTTAAACTCATTTTAACTATATTTGCACATTTAATTTTAGGAGGTATTCTTTTGCAAAAGATAAACTTATTGATTGTGGACGACTCAAGAATCTCAAGAAGACAAATACTCTCTTTGATAGACACCGAGCATTTTAATATAACCGAGTGTGCCAATGGTAGCGAAGCTTTAGAGCAAATTGCGAAGCAAGATTTCGACTTAATGTTGCTCGATTTGCTTATGCCTGTCCTCGATGGGATTGCTGTGCTACAATATCTAAAAGATAAAAATATCAATCAGAAAACAATTGTACTCTCGGCAGATATTCAAATTGCTACCAAAACAGAAGTTATGGAATTGGGTGCGAAAGCTTTTCTTAATAAACCACCTGACAAAGGTTTGCTTAACAGCACCATATATAATGTGCTCTCTTTAACGGAGTAAATTATGAAAATATCAAATGAACACTTAGACATCCTTATCGAAGTCATAAATATTGGCGTTGGTAAAGCTGCTAATATATTAAATCAAATGGTAAACGAAAAAATTAAACTCAGTGTACCAAGTGTAAAAGTACTTACACTTCAAGAATTTTACAATTCAATGCCCTTACATGGAAGTCCTTTTCTCTCTTCGGTATCCTTAACTTTTAAAAGTGATTTTGCAGGTAGTTGTGAATTGATTTTTTCGACCGAAGGTGCTTCCAAATTAGTAACTATGTTCTCGGACAAAGATGATTTGGACGAAGACGAGTTCAATGAGATGAAACAAAGCACGTTAGCCGAAATAGGCAATATTGTTCTAAACTCATTAATAGGGACAATCTCTAATTTACTATCTCAAAAATTTATTTATACCACCCCTAAGTACGCCGAAGGTACCATTCAGGATTTATATAAAAGCTCCGTTTATGCAAAGTCAACTTATATACTGATTGCTGAAACTAATTTCGAAATGGTAACTTCCAATATTAGCGGGAATTTCTTATTGATATTTGAAACTGGATCCATCGATATTTTGTTCTCAAAAATTGAATTGGTTAACCAATCAGGTAATTTTAAATTATGAAAAAT
>CAYUZZ010000425.1:0-2742 GCA_964449505.1 uncultured Hyphomicrobiales bacterium
AATTAGAAAAGCTCCACTACCACAAGCAGGGTCGAGAACCTTAATGTTCATTAGTCGTTCACGATACGCATACCAAAATTCCAAATTTTGTTTTATTTTGTCATTGTAAGTGATTTTGCCACGATTATTTACAATCGATTTATAATCTTCATCAGTTAATTCCGGCAATTCATAATAGCCGAGTTCCTTTTTCCTATCTTCAAGCCAACCGCCAACTGCCTTTTCAACTATATCTTTTGTGATATATGCTGGAGTATAAACTATGCCATCTCTTTTACGCTTGCTCTTACTTTTCTCAAAAACTTCTCCATTTATTGAAGCTTTTATTTCTTCCAAATCGCTTATTGATTGCTCAAAAATATGACCAAGAATATCTATACTTACATCACTTTCAAAATCATATTCAGTAATTCTACTCAGCTCTTCAAGAATTTGATCTTTGATTTGCAAACTGTCCAAAATGTCATCTGCTGCAAACAAACCACCATTAAATTTATTGATATTGTGAGGTGGAGAGCCGACATTAATTGCATTAAATAGCCCTTTTAATTCATTCCATACCTTAGTATCGGAGTAAGAAAAGGATATTTTGGCTGCTTTAACCATATTTTTGAAAACTGTTTCAGGCAATAATCTGTTATCTTCGGCAAAACAAATGAAAATAAATCTATCGAGCAATTTTTGAGTTTTTTCAAGCAAAATGTTTTCATCTATTGATGGATTATTAGTTTTCAAATGATCAAAAAACTTCAAACGAATATCTTTAAAAGCAGCATAAAACTTTTTGGTAATTTCCTGTTCGTCTTGTTCATTACTAATAAATAATGAATCAATTAAACTGTTTCCTACCTTTGAAATTAGATTATCTTTTCCCAACAAAAAGAAAAATCTCTTTAGTTTTTCTTCACTTGCAAGCTCTTTGATAAAAAATTGCTCAAATTCAATAGATGATGAATGTTGGTATAAACGTATTTCATTAAAGTTGCTAACAATCACCCATTTACAATCTTTTCCAATTCTATGTTGGTAACCAAATGCTTGTTCTACAGGAGTTCTATTGTCATTATGGCGGTGCTGTCTTTCATCAAGATTAGTATTTGGGTCTTTCAATTCAATCACTACTCGAATAATTTCACCATTTACATCATAAAAACCCAATGAACCATCAGCAAATTTGCCTCCAACAGTTGTAACCTGTTCTTGGTTTAAATTCCATTCAGTTGGATTATTTGATTTAGAAGAATAACCCAAAACCCTTCCAAAAATATCAAATAGAAAATCACCCTGCAATTCCGTTTCTTTTGATTTATAAAATGATGCTGAATTAACGAATTCCAACCATTTATTTACCAATTCCATTCTTATTTGAAAATCCGGAATATCATTGAAATTGACTTTTTCAATTTGATATTTTAACTTTTTCTTATTAAATATTGAGTTTTTTATTTGAGCCATAATCAGTTACAATTCTTAATTATTTTTATTAATACAAAATTAAGAAAAAAAAAAGTGAAAAAACCACCGTTAGCCAAAGTAATGAGAAATAATAGGGCTTCAGAGAACTATTTTGCATATCGGCGTAAATTAATTTCTAATCTTAACTTAAAATTAACATTATAAGTTTAATTTTACTTTTTTAAAAAAAATAAAATTTTGAAAATGTTATCTAAAATTGAAAGTTTTACAAGAAATTTGAAAATATCGCTGTTTGCAAAGTTGATATTTCTGACATTGGTGATTGAATTCTTTTCATTAGTTACTGTAGTTTTATCATTCAGGACCTTCCATATCTTAGAACACAAAGATTCAGCCAAAAATATTGTCATTAACGTAATGCAAATTAATTCAATTAATAATGAGTTTCGAAATAGAAGAGATTCTAATTTTAATGCCACTTATTATAGTAACATTAATGATATCAACAATTTGTTCAAGCAACTAAATATTGATTTGAGCATTCTTAACGAGTTTGATCTTAATATAATAAAAGAGCTACTCAATGATTATAGAGAAGGAATAAACGATTACATCAAGTATTTAAAAATTATTGGATTGACAGAAAATGAAGGCTTGGAGGGAGATTTCAGATTACAAGTTCACGAAGCGGAAGATTCATTTAATAAACTAAATATAGCAATTCTGAATATAGATTTACTCCAAGCAAGAAGAGCCGAAAAGGACTACATAGTAAGAGGAAGGAAGGAATATTTTGATAAGACTTTGAATTTTATTAATGAATTAAGTAAGAAAGTTGAACAAAAATCTTTGCCTAAAAATGAAAAGGACAAGTTATTAAATAATATTAAAAATTATAAGGAATCGTTCGTCAAATTTTCAGATATTTATGAAAAAATTAAGAATGTTGAAAGAAAATTGAAACAAATTGAAGCTAAGATTGATAATCAAGTTTCTTTTACAGTGAGTAGTATAATAAATGAGGCTGAATCGAGTAAGAAGTGGTTAAGTCCAATTGTAATTTTTTCTTTAATTTCTGGTTTAATATTTGCGATAATAATTGCACAAAGCATTACGAAACCTGTTAGTTTACTACAAAAAGCCACAATGCAAATTTCGGAAGGAAATTTCAAGATTATAGTAAACGTTAAATCGAATGATGAAATTGGACAATTGGCAAACTTTTTCAATGATATGGTAAGTAATATCCATTCATCAAATCAATTGATACTAACACAAAAAGAAACTTTAGAAAAGCAAAATGCTACCCTTAATGAACTAAATGCA
>CAYUZZ010000426.1:0-2724 GCA_964449505.1 uncultured Hyphomicrobiales bacterium
TAAGAGGAATGGATTGGATGAGAAAAATAGAGTTACCAAGGTAACTCTATTAAGTAGTTGTATGCAAGGCTAAAAAGACATCGTACTATTAATAGATAGATTTGATTATTGAAAAAAACTGATTAAATATATGGGCTCATTGATTGAAGGTCAGTGCAAGAAAAAATTAGTTTTTGCCCACCCGCTTCTGCCCTTCGGGACAGTTAGGGAAGCCAGCCCACAATAGCACATTTGCAAATCACACCAACCAACCCACGACCAAAATTTGCAAAAGAGCTATTTTTCCTCCGCTCATTGGTGCATGTTGAAAAGTTAGTTAATAAATTTAATTAGATACATTTTAAGACAAATTATTTTTTCATATATTTGACAAATAATGTCAAGATAAAATATTCAAATGGACAAATTTGGAGACATAGTTAGAACCAATAGAGAAGCAAAAGGAATGCTTTTAAGACAACTTGCAGCAATGATTGATATGGATACTGCCATATTGAGCAAAGTTGAACGAGGAGAGCGAAAAGCAAAGCGTGAACATGTTGTTAAAATTGCTAAGGCTTTAGAATTGGATGAAAAGAAATTGATGATAGAATTTTTAAGTGAGAATATCGCCTACGAAATTATTAATGAGGATTCAATAACTGATGTTCTAAGAGTGGCTGAAAGTAAGGTTAAGTATTTTAGGAAAAATAAGTAATGGCTAGTAGGAAAGAAATATTACAAGGATTGATTGAGAAATATCAATTATATAAAGGACAAGGGCGTTTAGACTTGAGTTCTGAAGAAACCATGCGTACATGGATTAATGAACTACTCGCTATTTTTAATTGGGATGTGAGAGATACATCTCAGATTTTACAGGAAAAAGTTTTATCTAAAGAAGAAAAAGAACGTTTAGTTGAAATAGGGTCAACTTACACAAGACCTGATTATACATTTAAAAGAGGAAACGAAAAGCTTACGTTTCTAGATGCAAAAGGAACATATGTTAATTTGGAAACAGATATTGATGCTGCATTTCAGATTAAATCTTATGGATGGTCAATAATAGCACCTTGTGCTTTTATAACTAATTTTGAGGAATTTGTAATTTACGATTGTACATATATTCCTGCACATGGACAACCTGCGAATTTTGGTCGAATTTATCTGAAAATTGATGACTATATTGAAAATTTTGAGGTATTAGAAAATCATTTACTCAAATCTAATATTCTTAATGGCAAGCTATCTCAAATATACTCTGATACTTTAAGAGGAGAAAGAGAAATTCAGAAGTTATCTCCAGACTTTTTGTTTGCTCAGCAATTGTCCGAATTTAGATTATCTCTTGCAAATAATATTCTTGAATCCAATCATGATTTAATCCAAGATAATTCTGAATTGCTTGCGTATATTACTCAAGTAGTAATAAATCGCATAGTATTTATTCGAATCTGCGAAGCAAGAAAAATTGAGAAAGAAGGGTTGTTATTAGATTTTCAAAGAAACGGATTTTGGAACTCATTTAAAGAATCATCATACAATGATTTTTACGAACACTATGATAGACCTCTCTTTGACCGCATTAATAGTATTCACGAAATAGAAGTTCAAAATGATGTTTTCAATAGTTTAATTGAGAAGTTATATTATCCATCACCATATCGTTTTGATGTTATCCCAACGAAACTTTTAAGCGATATATATGAAATCTTCTTATCCAAAAGACTCTTTATTGAAAACAACATCGTAATAGAAAAGCTTAAACTTGAATATATAAAAACAAATGGTGCTGTAAGCACTCCGCAATATTTAGTTCAGGATTTAATAAAAAGAACCATTGCTAAAAATATCATTGTAAGCGAGGGGCTTAATAGTATTTTTCAAACTAAAGTCCTGGATTTTGCATGTGGCAGTGGTATTTTCATTGTTGAATTGTTTGATTATTTACAAAGTATTATTATAGAATATCATTCGGAAAAGCCCAATGAAAAGTATTCAAGTTTATTTTTTACAAACGAGCACAATACAACTTTAACTATTGAGGGTAAAAGAAAGCTAATATCTGATTGCATTTATGCAGTTGACATAGACCCAGAAGCTGTTGAAGTAGCAAGAATGTCTTTGTCTTTAAAGGTAATTGATAATGTAGAGTTCCATGAAAACTATCAAGAGATTGGTGTCTATGGAAATCAGATTTTAAACAATGTTGGGAATAATGTAAAATGTGGAAATACTCTAGTTTCATATGATATAACTGAGCAATATTCTACGATAATTAAAAATGAAGAACAACTTCTAAAAACAAACCCATTTGATTGGCGGTCGGAACAAGGATTTGCAGAGATATTTAATGGAAATGAAGGATTTGATTATATCATTGGTAATCCACCTTACGTTGAAGTTAAGAACTATAATGTGGAATATCCTTTTATGCATCAGTATATTAAGGATAATTACCAAACGACAAAAAACGGAAAAGTTGACTTATCTGTTGCATTTATTGAGAGAGGAATAGAGCTTTTAAATGGGAATGGTAAACTGGGGTTAATTATCCAAAAACGATTTTTCAAAACAGAATATGGTAAGAAAATACGTGAATTCATAAGTTCAAATCAATTGCTTTTTCAGGTAATTGATTTTGAAACCACGAATTTATTTAAAGGTCGAATTACTTACATTGCATCTCTTATTCTCTCTAAATCACAACCTGATACAGTTTCATTTCTTAAAATTTCAAAT
>CAYUZZ010000427.1:0-2716 GCA_964449505.1 uncultured Hyphomicrobiales bacterium
TCGATGGCAAAGAAATGAATGTGATTTTGAATGCCATTGGTATTTTTGATGACTCAGGAAAACTCGTTAAATTGCGCGGATATGTTGTAGATCTGACAAAACAAAAGTTAGCTGAAAAAGAACTTTTGGAAAGCGAAGAAAAATACCGCTTATTATTTGTCAATAACCCACAGCCCATGTGGATTTACGACCTTGAAACACTTGCTTTTCTCGAAGTGAACCAGGCAGCCATAAACCACTACGGGTATTCGAAGGAAGAGTTTTTGTCGATGACGTTGAAAGATATCAGTCCCGCCGAAGACATTCCTGCCCTTATGGACGATATAGAAAAAACCAATAGCAACACGAATTCGGCAGGCGAATGGAGGCACTTCAAAAAAAACGGGGAAATTATTATTGTCGATATCAACTCCCATTCGGTTATTTCAAATAACAGGAATGCCCGCCATGTTTTAATTAACGATATCACCGAACGTAAACGAACAGAAAGTGAAATATTAAAACTTTCGAAGGCAGTTGAGCAAAGCCCGGTATCCATTATAATTACCGATTTGAAGGGCAACATGGAGTATGTAAATACAAAGTTGCAGGAAATTACAGGCTATGCAAAAGAAGAATTAATCGGCAAAAATCCACGAATATTTAGTTCCCGAGAAAAACCGAAAGAAGAATATCAGCAACTTTGGTCTGCAATTTTATCGGGAAGGGAATGGTTTGGCGAGTTTCACAATAAAAAGAAAAATGGTGAACTCTACTGGGAATTTGCATCCATTTCGCCCATTGTTAATTCTGCGGGCGAAATTATCCATTATTTGGCAGTAAAAGAAGATATTACCGAAAGGAAGAAAACAGAAAAACTGCTTCATGATAAGACAAACCTTTTATCAAATGTATTGAGGATTCTTCCGGTTGGTTTATGGATTATAGATAAAGATGGGAATATCATTAACGGCAATCCTGCTGGACAAAAAATTTGGGCTGGTGCAAAATATGTGGGAATTGAGCAGTTCGGCGAGTACAAAGGCTGGTGGCTCGATACTCATGAATTAATAAAACCCGAAGAGTGGGCTGCTGCAAGAGCAATAAATAAAAAAGAAGTTTCGCTCAACGAGGAAATTGAAATAGAATGTTTTGATGGTACACATAAGATAATATTAAACTCTGCTCTTCCTATTATTGATTCTGATGGTAATTTAGAAGCGGCAATAATATTAAACGAAGATATTACAGAACGCAAAATAAATGAGCAAGAATTATTTAAAGCCAAAGAAAAAGCCGAAGAAAGCGACCGACTGAAATCTGCCTTTCTGGCAAACATGAGCCACGAAATACGTACCCCAATGAACGGCATACTCGGCTTTGCAGGATTGCTGAAAGAAGCCAATTTGTCCGGTGAACAGCAACAAGAATATATCCGAATCATAGAAAAAAGTGGTGCCCGGATGCTCAATATCATCAATGATATTGTAAGCATTTCTAAAATTGAATCAGGCACAATTAACATCCACCTATCGGAAATGAATATAAACAATCAGTTGCAGATTGTTTACGATTCTTTAAAATTAGCTGCTAATGATAAAAAAATAAATCTATCTTTTAATTGTGCATTACCCGAAAATGAAGCAATAATTAGAACAGATAGTGAGAAGTTTTATGGAATTCTTTCCAATCTGGTTAAAAATGCTATAAAATATACCGATAGTGGAACCATAGAATTTGGGTATGCCAATAAAGAAAAGGAATTTGAATTTTACGTGAAAGATACTGGAATTGGAATCCCAAAAGCAATGCAGGAAGCTATTTTTGTGCGTTTTATCCAGGCTGATATTAGGAATAAAATGGCAAGGCAGGGTGCAGGTCTTGGATTAGCAATTACGAGAGCTTACGTGGAAATACTGGGCGGCAGAATTTGGGTGGAAAGTGAGGAAGGAATTGGCTCAACATTTTATTTCAACCTACCTCACCATACTAAAATAAGTAAAAACCAAGTCTCGCGAAATCAAAGCTCAAAGAAGGAGGATAAAACTCAAGTGAAGGAATTCAAAATATTGATTGTGGAAGACGACGAAACCTCAACAGCACTCATCATTGCAATGCTAAGAAGGTTTAGAAATGTAATTTTAAAAGCTAAAAATGGGCTTGACGCAGTAAATTTGTGCCGTCTAAACCCCGATATTGACATAGTACTTATGGACATTCAAATGCCTATAATGAACGGTTTCAATGCTACGAAGCAAATCAGACAATTTAACAAAGAGATTATCATTATTGCTCAAACGGCATTCGCACTTGCGGGTGATAGGGAAAAAGCACTACAAGCGGGCTGCAATGATTATCTTGCTAAACCTATAAATCGCGAAATGTTGATTGAAAAAATATTCAAACACTTAAAAGACAAATAAATAATTGGCAATGAAAGCAAAGTCCAAATTTTAAAATATAACCATCGAAGCGTTTGAATCTTTGCGTTTCTTTGACCAGCAATTATAAAAAATTTTTTCTTTATAAACTATGAAAAAAGCAACCAGTAATTTAATCAGTGTCGCAATTCTTCGCCAAAAGGCTGAAGAATAATTAAAAAAGCAACAACCAAACGCAAAATGCAATACTCGAAGAAAAAGTGCAGGAACGTACCCTTGAACTTGAAAATACCATAAAGGCCCTTGAAATAGCAAAGGTGAAAGCCGAGGCAAGCGATCGGTTGAAAACTGCTTTT
>CAYUZZ010000428.1:0-2698 GCA_964449505.1 uncultured Hyphomicrobiales bacterium
TAAACACAGCACTTGATGGTGAGTCTATTTCTCTTAATAGGGGTGCTACTATCGAAGTTATGTCCGATGGTTATGGTACTTTAGTTCTCCCCCAGGGTACATTTAGTAACGTTTTAAGATTGGTTGCCAAACAAGTAATTGGTGATACTTTACCTCCACCTATACCAGGTTTCCCAGGTGGTCTGATATTAACTGAAACAACTACATATTTATGGCAAAATAATGAATACAAATTCCCGCTATTATCCATTTCTTTTGTAAAATCCACTCAAAATATTGCTGGGCAGACCCAAGTGATAAATGCGAAAGTGGTAGCTTTGTTTGATGCAGAACCCAATACTCAGACCCTTTCTGAACCAACTTTAGCGTCCCCACCAGATAATGCTCAGAATTTAACCTTACCAGTAACTTTACAATGGGAAGCATCAGCTTTGAGTAAAGCATCAAAATCAATTGATAAATTTCAACAATCAATTACCTATACTTTGTTAGTTTCTGATAATGTAAACTTTCCTGACAATGCAACCCTGAAAACTTATGAAATTCAAACTACCAGTAAAGAAATCAGTGATTTGACACCAGGGGAGACTTATTTTTGGAAAGTAAATGCTTCTGCAGGCGCTGTATCAAGTGATTGGTCATCAACCAGAACTTTCTCAATTAAAGCTAATAAGCCTTCAAAACCTAATCTTAGCTCACCACCAAATGATTCAAAGGATATTTCTTCATCTACTGTTAATCTTAGCTGGGTAAGCGATGAATCTGTAGTTAAGACAAGATTAAATATCAAAGGCACTGTCGAGAAAGACATTTTTGTTGAAAATGCATCAAATTATACTATCAATGACCTTCAAAATAAAACAGTGTACTTTTGGAAAATCAAGACTTATAATGCAGCCGGAGACAGCTCTGATTGGTCAGAGGAATGGAAATTTACAACTGATGAACCTTCTTCAGTGGTTGACAAATCCACAAATTTCAATTTCATAACAATTTCTCCTAATCCAGCAATTGATTTAATTGATATTAATTTTGATATTGAATACTCCGATAATTTAACTCTAAATATATACTTTTTAGATGGTAGATTAGCCTATTCTAAAGATTTGGGAAGAATTGATTCTGGTTCTTTTTCATCGAAGATAAATATCAATAGTTTATCAAGAGGTGCTTACCTGTTATCTATTGAAGGAAAAATCACGAAAGTTACAGATACATTCATTGTCAAATAAATTTCTTATCCAATTGTTATTTTAATCCGATGCTTATTGTATCGGATTTTTTTTTTATTCAATGTTATTAGATTTTATATTCATTTAAAAAGTATATTTATGATGTTTCGTCATCGGCTAATTGATATATAGGAAATTTAAAAATGTTCGGTTCACACTTTCTTTTTTGGATAGGCTTTTCTATAATTGTTATAATAATGATGTATATAGATATTTATGTTACAGACCATAGAACTAATAGAATAACTCTCAAACAGAGTATCTTTTGGTCAATTATCTGGATTTCTATTGCTTTAATTTTCAATTTAGCTATAGTTTTATTCATGGAAGATGGCTTTAATTTAGGTATGCAGTTTTTTTCGGCTTACATAGTAGAGAAATCACTTTCGGTGGATAATCTTTTTGTTTTTTTGATGATTTTTAAAGTGATGAATATTAGTGAAGCTAACCAACCACATATATTGAAATGGGGAATCATTTCAGCTATAGTAATGAGAATTATATTTATCATTGCTGGAGTTGCACTAATGCACTTATTTCATCCTATAATTTACATTTTTTCCATACTGCTTTTTTATGCTTCATATCATATTGCATTTGGGGAAGAGCAAACCATCAACACTGAAACAAGTAAAATTCTACTTTTTTTCAAAAGAGTGTTTCATTATCAACCCGACTATAAAGGAAAGAAGTTTTTTTGGATGAAAAACAAATTGCTATACATTACTCCGCTTTTTTTAACTTTAGCGCTTATTGAAATTTCTGACCTTATGTTTGCAATAGACTCAATACCGGCTGTTCTTGCCATTTCTACGGATCCGTTTATAGCTATCACTTCCAATATATTTGCAATTCTTGGATTAAGAGCCTTGTATTTTGTTGTGGCAGGTATAACAGAGAAGTTCTATTTGTTAAAATATGGAGTTGCACTTATATTAGCATTTATTGGCGTTAAAATGGGTTTAACTGATATTTATCCTATACCAACTTTAGCATCTCTCATTTTTATCTCAATCAGCTTATCACTTTCTATAATTTTATCATTAATCATTAAAAAGAAATAGAAGAACGGCATTTATTTCTTTAATTATTTTTTTATAATTCTATGTATAGTTGCTCCTATTCAATATTAGATTGAAATTAAATATTATTTTTTTCATTAATATAGGCATTCCAATTAAATTATATTTGAAAATCTAATTTTTTATCTCGTAATACTAATAAATTGATTATCAAATTATTATTTAAAATTTTTCGGAGGTTCTGATGTTCAGTTCAATTAAGAACAAAGCTTTTTTGGGTATTTTATTAATGTTAATGGTTTTTTATTCAGGATATAAAATTCAGGCAAAAAACTTTAGCTTAGGTACTAACACAATTTTTTCTCTTTTAGAGGATTCACAACCAAGTAGCACTTCAGCTGACGATGATGCTGATGATGACTCTAATGATGATGACTCTAATGA
>CAYUZZ010000429.1:0-2691 GCA_964449505.1 uncultured Hyphomicrobiales bacterium
TTAAACCTGGGGAATGATTAACAACATTTAGTAGCATATGATTCTGCATGGATAAAAAAAATATTAGCATCTTTTTTTTTCTCCTTTTGCATTCTTAGCATTTCGACTTGTTCACTTAGATTTTTAGTATTTTATGTTTTAATTATTGGTTATTATGAATATCAGAGATGCTAAAAAGTCTAATATTCCTTAATTTACATAATTAAGACAATGAGCAATCAGCCAAGCATGAAAAAAGTTATAATCTTAATAGATACGGGTATAGCAACTGAAGACAATTTGAAGATGCTGCTACAACAGAATAACCTTTACGTTTGCGTCTCAAGAAGCAAGCCGGGCAATGGTATTAAAGACCGCACGGATAACTGCATAAAATTGATATCCCGATAAGTAAGCAACAAAATAGGAAAAATTAGATGCGAAGCAAGCATAGCACAGCTACTGAGAGCGAAATTATTTATTTCCCCATATATCAGATGTTTTAAAAACATCTGATGCCTATAAAACATTTTTTACCAATGTTTTCCTTTCGAAAGTTTGAAAACCTTCGGAAGATTTCATAATTTCATCACCCCAAGCGTGCATGGCACCTTACCGTTCTCTCTAAGTAAAATTGACTTTAGAGAATTAATTGATAATGGTACAGATTTACTATAATCAAGATTAAATAGTGGATAAAAAAACTCAACTATTTTAGAAAGAATCATTATTAGTCAATGGTACTGGGAGAAATACTGCAGTCATTGATTACTCCATTTTTATAATAATTCATTATTTTGATTTACTAATATTTATTATATTAAGAAATACTGTTTTACAAAAATAGAAAAACTAATGCGTCTAAAAGTTTCACTCGATCCACAGGCAAAGGATTATCTGATACCTATTAATTACCAGTATCAGTTGGGTAGCGCTGTGTATAATGTATAATTTTAATTTAAGGAGTAGATAAAATGAGATTACACTTTTCACTTTCGAATAATATTGATATTATTCCTTTTGATTATCAGTATAGACTTCTTGGGGTATTCCAAAAATGGATGGAAAAGAATGAATTACATAATAAAATCAGTCTTTATTCTTTTGGTTGGTTAAAGGGCGGTATTCAGAAAAGTAATGGGTATGATTTTCAAAATGGTGCTAAATGGTTCATCAGTTTCTGGGATGAACAAATTGGAAAGCAAATAGTTTTTAATGCAATGAGAGATCCATATCTTTTTAATGGATTAAAAGTAAAGGACATTATTATTCAAGAAGAACCGCAGTTTAGTGAAAAAGAAATTTTTTATTGCTCCAGTCCAATTTTTATAAGAAAATATGACGAAAATAAAAAGGCAATACACTTAACTTGGGAGGATACTGAGTCTGATTATCTCTTGACTGAAACACTTAAAAGAAAACTTAAAATTGCAAATTTAAGTAATGATATCAAAGTTTCGTATGATAGAAACTTTTCAAATCCAAAAACAAAGTTAGTCAAAATCAAGGATATAAAATGCAGAGCAGTAATGTGTCCTATTAAAATAGAAGGTAATCCTGAAGCAATTAAATTTGCTTGGAATGTTGGAATCGGTCATAGTACTGGCTCTGGTTTTGGAGCAATTTATTAAGAGGAGAATAATTTATGTTATATGTTATTAAATATACAGGTCCATTTGGTTTTATCAAGCCGTGGACTGCTGTTAGAGACAGCGAAACTTTTAGCCAACAATTTCTAACACCTTCAATTATTGAGGGAATTGAGAAGAAATTATTTCCCGAATTACTTAATGAACAAGGAATTAAAAAAATAGTTAGGCATAGATTGAGGTATTCTGGTTTATCAGGTCAACAGGAGCAAACTCAGCCAAGAGGTGTTAAACAAACTCCTGAGAAAATCAAATCAACAACAAAAGAAATAGTATTTTCCAGACCCAAGTCTATACTTATTAGAAATGTTTTGCTTAATCCAACTTTATTTTTGGCATTTAATGATAGATTACATGCTGAAGTTGCATCTACTCAACATATTTGTCTATGCAGAAATGAAGATATTTTAATGCCTACTTATATTGATGAAATTAGTAATAAATTAGTTTTAGAAATAAGTGAAAATGAATTTGATAATAATGTTGATTTGTTCTATGGATTTGAATTGCTTTTTGGAAATTGCTACAATTCATTTGTTGTAGGTTATAACCGATTTAATAGTAATGAACCAATGTATGGTACTTTACAAATTTTTGGTGATAATCCATTACAAACTAATGCGGAGTAGATACGCAAATGCATGAAAATATATTAGCAAAAAGCACAAAAAATGGAGGAGTATCTCTGTTTGACCATTTAAAACATGTTGCAGAAGTAGCTTTAAAATCAGCCCAGTATTATGGTTTTAATTTAAATATAATCAGGAATGGTGCTTATTTGCATGACATTGGAAAAGCACATCCAGATTTTCAACAGATGTTGCTTGGAAAGTATGAGTCTTTGAAAATTGATTTAAGGCATGAAATATCGTCAATTATGTTTTTATCTTTTTTCCCGAAAGAAGAATGGGAAATATTAATAGATATGGTTATTGCTCATCATCGCTCACCTATCAAAGGCTCGAAAGAGCAGGGCATTATTGATTTAGTTAATATTGAAGGTACGAATGAAGTATTTCAAAGACATACTGAAAAATGGAATGAATGGTCTGAACAAGCAATT
>CAYUZZ010000430.1:0-2676 GCA_964449505.1 uncultured Hyphomicrobiales bacterium
CAAAGCTCATAATTGAAATCTACACTCAGTTGCAAAACATTTCAGAAATCCAGAAAGCACTTACAATAGCAATTGAGGATACGGCTCGGGTTGGGGTTAATTAGGTTAGTCAAGGCAGTCGGTTTGGCTGCCTTTTGAAATTATTTTCTTGGAGTAAAAAAAAGGCGATACTACAAATGTACTATCGCCTACCCTAATCAGGCTACGTTTTATACCGCTCTTCCTCTCTCAATTTTAGATAAATTATTATCAACCTTTTACCAACGATGAAAACTAAATTACCTAAAATTTTATTTCAAAAATTGTCTGTCTATTCCTGTTTAAAATTTTCTAAAAATTTAATTAAGAATGGAATGACAAATCCAATAGATGGTAATACAAAATCATAAGTACTAAGTTTTAATGCTTCCTCTGGATGAATAAAAGTAGCAATCCATTTTGTAAATACCAAAATCCAAAGAAATAAGATGTAACCTCCCACTCCTGGTAATATTGCTTTTTTTACATATGTTAATATTTGCTGACTATCTCCCCCAAATACTTCTTTTTCTCTCATGTTAACCCCATTTTTAATACAAAGCACACAACTTTATACTATGCTGCACTCATATTCTACCAATTACTAATAGGCTCATTGATTCTATTTCAAAAGTAGTGCTTTTCTAACTTGTGTAAAATTCTTTTTATAACTTAATCCAATAGCTTTTATGCAGATTAGATATATTCCACTTGGTAGGTTTTCTGCATTCCAAGTTGTTTCATAATAACCAGAAGATTTGTCTTGATTAACCAATACTCCAATGCTTTGACCAAGTATATTAAATATCTCTATTTTAACATTGCTCTGTTCTGGCAATCCATATTTAATCATAGTACTTGGGTTAAATGGATTTGGGTAGTTTTGAGACAACACATATTCTTGTGGAATTTGATTCCCCCTTCCATCAACATCAGTCAATACAATATTTATCGCGAACGTCTCTGAATATTCCCCAATACCAGCTTGATTTTTTGCATTAACTCTCCAAAAGAAGGTTCCAGCTATTAATCCATTTGAATATGTATAGCTTGTATCTGATAAATCAGTACTAACCAATAATGAATCAAACGATTGGCTGTTTGATGCTTCAAATGAATAACTATCTGCTGCATTAACAGAACTCCAGGCAAACTTAACATTTGTCGTTGTATCGGGCAGCTCAATATTATTCTCTGGCGATATTAATATTGGAGATGTTGGAGTTCCAAGAGTTGCAAATCTCCAGACTTCTGACCAATCACTTTCGCCACCAGCATTTGAGGCTTTCACCCTCCAATAGTAGTTAGTTAAATCTGAGAGATTAACAAATACTAAATTTGAATCTATTATTCCACTTGAGTCTAAAACAGCTGTTGTAAAATTTACGTCTATAGAAAGTTGCAATGTAAAACTTTCTGCAAAACTTGATTTAATCCAAGACAGTTTAACAGGTTTTATAATTCTTTCACTATTATTTGTTGGACTCACCAAAGTAACTACAGAAGGACTATTAATTATAGTAGTGAATTTACTCCAGTTACTATAGCTTCCCCAACCAGTTTGATTCTTAGCTCTAACTCTCCAATAATAATCTGTTAGGTTAGCTAATCCACTCACATGTTTGGTTGTATCAGTTAATAACGAATCAATTAAATAGCTAGAGTTTGAAATATTTGTACTAAGTTCAAACCAATAATTGCTAATCGATTTAATCCCATTCCCTTTAATGGTTTTTAGTTTATCTTTTGCTTTATTCCATACAAAGTTTAATCCTATAGATTGATTTATAGAATTATCTAGGGGTGAGACTTGAGTTACTGCATTTGGCTCGCCTACTGTTCTAAAGTTCCATGTTTCTGACCAACCACTTGCACCAACATAATTTGATGAACGAATTCTCCAAAAATAATTTGTGAGATTGTTCAACTTTGGAAGTAGATAAGACGTATCAATTATTGAACTTGAATCTACGACAAATGAATCAAAATTAGCATCTATATATATTTGCACATGATAACTTTCTGCTCTTAATGAACTATTCCAAGTTACCTCTATTGGTTGAATGTTGCCAACACTGTTGTTAAAAGGACTCTTTAACACGACAACTTCTGGTGTATCAATTATTGTTGTGAATTTACTCCAGTTACTATAGCTTCCCCAACCAGTTTGATTCTTAGCTCTAACTCTCCAATAATAATCTGTTAGGTTAGCTAATCCACTCACATGTTTGGTTGTATCAGTTAATAACGAATCAATTAAATAGCTAACATCTGATATATTAGAGCTTAATTCAAACCAATAATTACTAATTGCCTGAATACCATTTCCTTTAGTGGCTTTGAACTTATCTATAGCACGATTCCACACGAAATCTAATTCTATCGGAAGATTTATGGAGTTGGTCAATGGAAGTAATGGTTTTACAATTGTCGGCTCGCCGAGAGTCTTAAAGTTCCAAACATCAGACCATTCACTTAATCCACCAACAAAATTTGCACGAACTCTCCAGTAATAGGTCTTTAAATAGGTTTGTTCGACCAATGTATAACTTGTATTAACCATCGAGTTCGAATCTACTATTAGTGAGGTAAAGCTTTTATCTGTAGATACTTGTAAACGATAACTAACAGTAAAATTTGAAGGGAGCAATTTTAACT